>CAYRQC010000302.1:0-6755 GCA_964426265.1 uncultured Phycisphaerales bacterium
CATCGTGAAGCTCCACATCAAGGACTTCAGCCGCAAGAAGCGCGACGACGCGGGGCTCTGGAAGGGCTTCGAGGTGGAGCTCGGCGAGGGCGATGCCAACTACGCGGCCGTCATGCAGGCGCTCGACGAGGTCGGCTACTCGACTGCGGCGGGCGGCCGCTGGGCCACGGCCGAGGTGAACGGCGGCGATCGCAAGCGGCTGGCACAGGTGGCGGCGCAGATGGATCGGCTGTTCGCGATGTGAGGCGGCACCGCGGCGCCCAGCGGCAGCACGACGGATCGCCGCTCCGCGCTCAGCTCCTCGCTGACGAGCGGCAGCGCGTAGCAGGTGCCTCCGCCGGAAGCTCGTGCAGGAACTCGGGGGCGAAGCTCGCATCGTTCGGCCAGTAGATCGACCCACCGACCGGGTCGAAGATGACGCGCGCAAACTCGCGAGGATCGCGCAGCGGAGCAAAGACCCCGGTGTCGAGCCACTGCTCCAGGTTCACCCGCTTTGCCGAGCCGTCATTGAATCGCAGCCGGAGCGAGAAGGGAGCCGACGCCCCGCACCGCCGCATCGCGGTGACTTGGATGCAGGTCGATCGACGCATGACTTCACTCCAGAGGCGGGATCCGGTGCGGGGCCTCTTTGCGACGCATCCGGTTCCAGTTGTCGATGAGAGGCTCTTTGTAGCGTCTTCGCCATGCCTCGACGAGCCGCCGTGCTGATGGCGGGAGCCGGCCTTCGAGGATGGCTCCGTCGTCGATTCGAATCGAGATCACGAAGCCTTGATACTGGGCATGGAAGTGCGGAACCCCGTGCTCCCGGTGCCAGAGGTAGATGACGATCCCGTAGAACTTGCTCACTCGCGGCATCCCGTCGTCCTCCGCGAAGAGGACGACGGCCGATCGCGGTGGTGACATCACTTCTCACGGAGGTCCGGACGTCGAGTCGATCGAACTCGGGCGGACCGGCATGCGACCACCTCGGATCAGCGCCGCTCGCAGCTCGTGCCACGCCGGTCGATCGAGAAGCAGCCGCCACCTCCGATCAGCAACGCCAGCGAGATCCCGATCGCGAGCAGGTGGTACTCGAAGCCCTCGCCCGGCTGCTGGCCCGACCAGTTCATGAAGAAGCCGACCTTGCCGTGGACGGTGGCGATCGCGCCGATCATCACGGCGAGGATGCCGAGCGCAGCGGGACGTGTGAGCAGGCCGACCAGCAACGCCAGCGGCGCGAGGAGCTCGATCAGCATCACGAGCGCGGCGAGCGGCGCCGTCAACCCCACCGTGCCGGTGAGGAAGCCCAGCGTGCCCGACCAGCCGTAGCCGCCGAACCAGCCGAGCACCTTCTGGGCCCCGTGCGGGAACATCACGACGGCGAGCGCGAGGCGCAGGATCAGCCCGCTCGCGTGGGCGGGCGTCGCGAAGAGCCAATCGCAGAGGCGCGACCGCCAGGGCGCGGCGCCGCCAGCTCCATCCACCGGCCGCGCCGGCGACGCACTTACTTGACTAGTCATGTTTTGTCTCCTTGGAAGCGCGGGAAGAAGCGGCATCGTGAAAGCGGCGCCCATCGGGCTCCGCTCGCCGCGACTCACTGCGCGGGTTGGTGGTTTCGGACGCGTTCGAGGAGCGCGATGAGCTCCGCCAGCTCGGCCGGCCGCAGACAGGCCAGCACCTCACCGTCGAGCACATCGATCGGCGGATCGAGCTCCGCGAGGAGCGCCTCGCCCCGCGCCGTGATCCGACAGAAGACCTGCCGCCGGTCGTCGTCGAGGCGGTAGCGCTCGACGAGCTTCTTGGCCGTCAGGCGATCGATCAGGCGCGTGATTCCGGGGGTCTTCTCGATCATCCGCTCGACGATCTCGAGCGTCGGCAGGCCGGCCGCTCCCGCCCCACGCAGGATGCGCAACACGTTGTACTGCTGGAGGGTGATCGCCTGGTGGCCGGCGAGGAGCTCGGCAAACCGGTTGCGCACCACCTCCGCGGCGAGCAGCAACGCGACGACGGCCTCCTGCGTCCGCGAGCGGAACGGGCGGGCCTGCTTGATCGCCTGTCGGGTGGTCAGCGCGGTGTTCGCGGTGGCGGCAGTCGTGCGCGGCTTCATGGATGGACAGCATCACCCACATTAGTTGACATGTCAACTATTTAGTTCAGCCGGGAACCGGAAGGCCCCTCACGACACGCCCTCTCCGGGGCCACCGCCAGCGACGACCGCCTCACTTCTGTTTCGAGCAACGGCGCTTCGGCTCGCGGCGGTACTCGCTGCGATGGTGGCGGCGATCCTCCTCGGCAAAGGCGCTCGCCTTCTTCGGCGAGCCGAACTCCTGCGTCCAGCGCCCCTTGGCCAGCAGGATCTGGTAGCCACCCGGACGGAGCTCGAACGCCTCGGTCAGCAGATCGAGGTGGTCGAACTTCGCGCTGCCGGGCTGGTGGAACGTCTCGAAGTAGGCGGGGTAGACGAAGTCCGACATCGGCAGGCCATCGAGCTCGAAGGTGTCGCTCTCGACCGGATCGGCGACCTCATAGGCGTAGACGACGCGCCGCCGCGGTCCGCTCGAGAAGAGGTTGATCGCCGGATCGACGAGCATCTCCGCCAGCTCGTGCGACGCCGTGATGCTCACCGGCTCCCCCGCCGCGACCAGCGATCGCACGAAGACCTTGGAGAACGGCAGGCCATCCGGGGTCAGCTCGTGGTAGCCGTTCACCGACGAGTCGTCGCAGTCGTCGAAGAAGCCGACGGCCCACGTCCCCGCCATGAAGTCGGCGGAGCGGACCAGTCGACACGGCGTCCCCCAGACCGGGGCGACGAGCTCATCGACGTAGCGCTGGAGCACGCCGATCAGCCGGTCGAGATCGACGCCGAGCGGAGTCTCTGCCTTCGAGAAGCAGGCGATCGTCGGGATCTGGTCGGGATCGAAGGTCGGTCGGATGCCTTCGGTGCGCGATCGATCAAGCTTCGCGAGATCAGCCACCGTCCTTCGGCTTCTCGGGCTTCGGCGGATCCGCCGGCTTCGGTGGATCGCCCGGCTTCGGTGGTTCACCCGGCTTGGGTGGCTCACCTGGTTTGGGCTCTTCCTTGGGCTTCTCGGGATCCTTGGGTTTGTCCGGATCCTTCGGCTTGTCGCCCTCCTTCGGCACCTCGCCTTCGCCCGGCTTCGCGTCGTCCTTCTTCTCGCCGTCTTTCTTCTCACCCTCGGCGGGCTTCTCCGGCTCCACCGGCTTTGGCGGTTCGGGTGGCTTGGGCTCCTCATAGGTCGAGGGGCGCGGGCGCAGCTCGCGGAAGAGCGGCTCCTTGGCCTTGTCGTAGGCGAGGCGGCCGTTGACGATCGTGTAGTAGACGAACGTCTCGTAGTTCAGCAGGTCGCCGTCCACGAGGATGAGGTCGGCGTCCTTGCCGACCTCGATCGAGCCGACCCGGTCGTCGACGCCGAGGATGCGCGCTGCGTTCAGGGTGAGCGCCGCCTCTGCCGCGTCGCGCGGCAACCCGCCGCGAACGGCGAGCGCCGCCTCCACCGTCGGCGTGCGCAAGTCGCGATCGAGCAAGCCATCCTGGCTGAGCCGCGTCCCTTGGGTGATCACGGCAACCTTGACACCGTGTCGATAGAGGATCGCCGCGTTCTCGATCGTCGAGCCGTTGTCGCCGTTGAGCCGTGGGTCGCGGCGCGTCCGCGGCGTGTGCGGCGTGATGACGCACGAGACGCCGGCGCGCCCGAGCTCCTCCGCGACGACCCACCCCTCCGCCGCCCCGAAGATGACCGTCTTGAAGCTGTACTCGGTGACCAGCTTCGCGATCGCGCGCAGGTCTTCGGCACTGTTGGCATCGAAGCGGGCGACGACGTCACCGCCGATGAGCTTCAAGTAGTCCTGATTGACGCCGTCGGGCTTGGGCTCCTCGGCGGTCGGGTTGGTGGCGCGCTGCTGCTCCCAGAGCTTGTGCTTGCGCCCGAACTCGCGCGCCGCCTCGAGGTCGTCGCGCACGCGGCGGCGCTCATCGCCGCTCATGTAGCTCATGCGCTGCCAGAGATTGCCGCGCAGGAGCAGGCCGTCGAGCGTCCCGTAGGTGCACTTGCCCGCGCTGTTGCCCGAGACGAGCGTGGTCCAGCCGCACGCGAGCGCGAACGCCATGTTGTAGGAGAAGACGTCGGTGTTCAGGTCGACCGGCTCGGAGCCGATGATGCCGCCCGACGAGACGGCGATGAGACCGGGGTAGACCTGCAACCCGGCGGCATCGATCGTGGCCGCCTCCTTGGGCACTTCGATCCCGAAGCCGAGCGCTTGCACCTTCCCGTTCTTGCACAGGATCGTCGCGCCGCGCAGCACGCCGTCGGCGATCGTATGGACGTCGCCATTGCGGATCGCCAGGAACTTGTCCTTCTTCTCGTCTTTCTTCTTCTCGTCCTTCTTGTCGTCTTTCTTGGCCTCGTCGGGCTTCTTCGCCTCGTCGGGCTTCGCGGACGGTGCGGGCTTGGCCGGACCGCCGTCCTCGAAGAAGGACTGGGCGCGCGCCGGCAGCGCGACTGCCGCCGCGGCCACCAGCGAGAGGAGCGTCGTCACCTTCGGTCGCATCGTCAGCTCCGCGTCTTCGGCGCGCGCGTCCAGACGACGCGCCCCTCGATCACCACCCGATCGAGCTCCGCCTGGGCGTCGAACGGATCGGCGGTCAGCAGGAGGACGTTCGCCTCCTTGCCCGGCTCGAGCGTCCCGAGCCGATCGGCCATTCCCACCGCTTCGGCCGCGTTCTTCGTGATCGCCGCGAGGGCGTCGGCGCGCTTCAAGCCGTTCTTCACCAGCTCCGCGACGTTGTAGCGGAACGCCGTGAGGTAGTCGGTGCCGTCGCTCACCGGCGTCAACGCCACGCGAGCTCCGGCCTCGATCATGCGCGCCGGGATGTTGCGCAGGTCGATCCCGCCCTGGACGTACGAGAGGTAGGGAGCCAGCACCACCAGCTCCTTGTGCTCACCGAACTGCGCGGCCACCCAGTGGAGATCGGTGCCGGGAACGCCGGAGAAGGGCTGCGGGCGGCCGATCGCGCGCGTCAGCTCGGGATAGACGACGTGCGCGATCTCGAAGTCCTTGGTTGCCTCGAGGTAGTGGAGGTAGCTCGACGCCGCGCCGAGCTTCACGAAGAGGCTCACGCCCGGCTTCTTCTGGATCAGGTCGACGAAGGGTTGCAGCGTCGGCGGGATCGGCGGCGGCTGGAAGACCTCTTCCTTCTTCTCCTCGGGCTTCGCGGCATCGGGCTTGGGCGGCTCGCCGTTCTTGGGAGCGGGCTGCGGAGGTGACTGCGGCGGCTGCGCGGGAGGCGTCGCCGGCGGAGCACCTTGCGGTGCCGCGCCCTGCTGCTTCTTCGCCTCCTCGTCTTTCTTCTTCTGCTCTTCGGCTGCCTTCTTCTTGGCGTCGAAATCGGCGCGCGCCTTCTCGCCCTTCTCGATCTCGCGCTTGGCGCCGGCGAGCGCATCCGCCAGCACTCGGCGGTCCTGCCCTGGATTCAGCAGGTTCACCTTCAC
The DNA here is from genome assembly GCA_964426265.1 of uncultured Phycisphaerales bacterium. Taxonomy (GTDB): domain Bacteria; phylum Planctomycetota; class B15-G4; order B15-G4; family SIAN01; genus SIAN01. The sequence continues at coordinate 5,490 of CAYRQC010000302.1, forward strand.
CGCGCCGTCGTCGTCGAGCACCAGCCCCGACCCGCCATCCGCGGTGCGCACGACCATGCAACGGCCGGGGATGCCGCCCGACCCGGGTGCGATCAACTGCAGCGTGGTGAAGCCGGCCGCGAGCGCCAGATCGAAGGCACCCGGAGCCGGCAGGAACTCGTCGGCAACTTTGAGGTCGGCGCGCATCCCGCCGCGCTGATAGTCGAGCAGCGACAGCCGGCTGTGCGCATGGATGTGGCCCGGCATCACGACCTGGCTGCTCGCGTCGATCACTTCGCACGGGAAGGGGAGCTCGACCTTCTCGCCGATCAGCTCGACCTTGCCGTTCTTGATCAGGAGAGTGACCTTCTCCTTCTCCTCGCCGGTGCCGGTGATGAGCTTGCCGCACTTGATCGCGACGAATCGGTCATCGTCGGAATGGCCGGCCGCGCCGCCATCACCAGCGCGCGCCGACGTCCGCGCCGCCAGCAACGCCGCCAGCAGCGTCGCCGCTCGCACGACCGGGAGCTTCCGATTCAGCGTTCGCATCAGCGTTCCTCGTCGCGATTCGTTTTCACGTTGCATCGCCGCGATTCGTCGTCGGAGCCCCATCCATCGCGGCTCAATACCGCCGCCCCATCGTCTTCGCGTCGTACGCGAGGCGACCATTGACGAAGGTCATCAGGCACGCGCTCGACGGATCGACCGGGCTGCCCGTCCAGAGTCCGAAGTCGGCGTCCTTGCCGATCTCGAGCGAGCCGACGCGATCGAAGATTCCGAGCGCCTGGGCTGGCACGCGAGTGAGCGCCGGCAGCCCGCGCGCGCGCGGCAGTCCGAAACGCACCGCCATCGCCGCCTGGATCGAGACGTCTTCCTGCGGCAACACCGGCGCGTCGGTGTTGACGCCGATCTTCTGCTTGCCGTTGCCGGTTCGCAGCCACTCCGCGCAGAGCCCGCGGATCTCGCGATCGAGCCGGTTGTAGTGCAGCACGCGCGGCCCGACGATCACGAACATGTCGCGCTTGCTGGTCTCGGCGCCGAGCTCGCAGGCGTCGAACTCCGAGTGGTCGAGCACGGTCCAGAGCTTCAGCTCGTCGTTCAGGAGCTGGATCGTCTCGGCGACCACCTGGTAGATCTGCGTGTGCACCGTGACCGGGAACTTGCGCTCCATCAGGCCGCGGAAGTCGTGGAAGTAGGGGTTGTAGTCGGGCTTGGGGGCGCGGCCAGCCTCGAACGCCTTCCACGCCTCGTTGTAGGCCTGCGCACGCAGCAGCGTCTGGCGCGTGT
>CAYRQC010000303.1:0-14980 GCA_964426265.1 uncultured Phycisphaerales bacterium
GAGGACACGGCGCTCCAGACCAACCCGGCGATCCACGGCACGGCCGCGCCCACGGCGAGTCTCGCGGCGCCTCTTCCAGATCGGCGGACGAGCCACTGATGAACGGCCAGCCCGGCGACGATCCCCACGCCGACCGTGCGCGTCGCCGGCAGCAGCCCCGCCACCAAGGCAACCGCGACCAACCGCCCGCGACTTGGCTGCGCGTTCCAGCGCTCGTAGAGCCAGAGCGTGACGAAGAGCTCCGCCATGAAGAGGCTCTCGCTCATCAAGTGCTGGGCGAGGCCGATCACGTGCGGCAGCGTGAAGGCGAGCGCGGCGGTCGCGGCCGCCAGCAGGGGCGGGAACCCGCGCCAGCGAATCAGCCACCGCAGGAACGCGAAGAGGGCGACCCCGAGCCAGAGGCCGTTCAACGCGACCCAGCGATGGACCCCTTCGAGCCCGCTCGGCGCGATCCCGAGCAGCCGGCGCGACGCCGCCAGCAGCAACGGATGGAATGGTGGAAAGCGGGCCGTCCGCGCGCTTTCGATCGTGTGGCCGTCGACCGGCCCGAGCCCCTGCTCGATCGAGCGCGCCATCGAGACGTAGACGCCATCGTCGTGGAGCAGGCCGACCAGGTCGGGTTGCTGCGCGAGCGTGAGCAGCAGAGCGATCGCGTACGGCAGCGCCACCCAGGGCAACCAGCGCTCCCATGCTGATCGTCGTCGGACCGCGCCTTGCGGTGGCCGATCGACGCTCGGAGAATCGCTCGCCGTGCTCACCGTCTTCATCGACACGATTCGATCATCGTACGCTCGCCCGGCGGTGGTCCGCCTCGGTGGCGCGCTGCTCGCGCTCGGCTGTTGTGGGCCGACCGGATGCGGACCCGCCGGCTGCGGTGCGACGAAGCAACCACGCGCCGCCCATCCAAACGTCGTGTTGATCTCCCTCGACAGCCTGCGACCCGATCACCTGGGCTGCTACGGCTATCGCTCCCGCACCGGCGCGGCGACCAGCCCGCGGATCGATGCGCTCGCGCGCGACGGGGTCGTCTTCGAGAACGTCGTCTCGACGACGACTTGGACGATGGCCTCGCATCACGCGCTGATGAGCGGGCTGCCCGACCTCGTGCATGGCGCCATCAACGATCCGTTGGGCGCGAGCTTGCAGCGGGTGTCCCTCCCGCAAGTGCTCTCCGCCGCCGGCTACGCGACGGCCGGCTTCTACTCGGGACCCTACCTCGGCCCGAAGTACGGCTTCGACCGCGGTTTCGACGACGGCCACTACCAGAACGTCTCGGGAGTGGAGGAGCAGCTCGTGACCGCTGCAGCGGCCGAGCGGAACCGCGAGGAGGGCTCACCGGCTGATCGCGACGCACCCGGCGCGCTCCAACGAGCGGCCGCCAAGGTCTCGCTCGAGCTCGAGCAGAGCTACCACCGGACGTCGTCGGCCAAGCGGGTCAGCGATCGCGCGATCGAGTGGCTCGCCGAGTGGCGCGCCGACCAGCAACCGAGCGTGCCCGCGCCCCCCTTTTTCCTTTTCCTGCACTACTTCGACATCCACTACGACTTCGCGCCGCCGGAGGAGAGCTGGGCGCGCGCCTTCTGGCCCGACGGACGCAGGCCGCGATTGAATGGTGACGCCTTCTTCGACAGCCCGCAGATCCAGCCGACGATGAATCGCGAAGAGCTGGCCGGAGTCGTCAGCTACTACGACGGCGAGATCCGCTGGACCGACTCGCAGGTGGGGAGGGTGCTCGACCAGCTCGCGGCGCTTGGCGTTGCCGACGACACCCTGGTGGTGATCGTCTCGGACCACGGCGACGAGTTCTTCGAGCACGGCCACAAGGGCCACCGCCAGACGCTGTTCCAGGAGACGCTGGCGACGGCGCTCGTCGCCCGGTGGCCGAACGGCCTTCCAGCCGGCAAGCGCATCACGCCGCGCGTGTCGATCGTCGACGTCGCTCCGACGATCGTCGAGCTCTGCGGCGCGACGGCGAAGGCCGACTTCCAGGCCGATCCGATCGCCGGCCTCGAGCCGGGTGACCTCGTGCACGGGATGTGGGGGGCGAGCCTCACGCCGCTGATCGACGGCCGCGAGAGTGGCGATCGCGACTGCGTCGCGTTTCTCGCCAACACCTGGCAGGACGCCGCGCATCCGTTGTACAGCTGGGCGTTGCTGTCGGGCCGCTACAAGCTGATCGTCTCGCGTCGCTGCGAGCGCGTCGGCGACCCGGCCGCCAACACGCAACTCCTGCTCGAGACGATCGGCAAGGTCTTCGATCTCGCGCAGGATCCGCGCGAGCAGACCGATCTCTCCCGCAGCTCCGAGGCCGACGTGAAGGCGGCGATCGCCCGCTTCGATGCCACGTTCGCGAGCGGTGGCCGGCTCGGTCGGCTGGTGGCGGCGATCGAGTGTGGTCCACCACCACCGCCCCTCTCGCCGATCGAGAGCACGTGGCTGCGCCAGCTCGGCTACACGCCACCGGATGACGATGGGCCCAAGCTTCCCGCCCACACCAAGGTCAAGGCAGTGGCGCCGCCGTTGCCGAGCTTCCCGCGTCGTCCTTGACTACGCCAACCGTGGAACGCGGCATGGTGCGGAAAACATCGGCGTAGCGCCCCCGGATCGGTACGCCGCGCCGGAACGGCGGGCCCGGCCTACACGCTCAGGCCTTGTTCTTCCTGCGCTCCTCGAGCTTCTTCAAGCGGTCCGATTCGATCTTCGCCGCCCGCTCGCGTGGCACGGCCTTGTACTCGGCCGGCTCCATCGCCGCGGTGCCGCGGCCTTGCGTGAGCGAGCGCAGCGTCGTCGAGTAGCCGAAGATCTCGCCGACCGGCACCTTGCCGAACAGCACGCGCGTGACGCCGCGCGACTCCATGTCGGAGATCTCGGAGCGCCGCGAGTTCAAGTCGCCGATCACTTCGCCGAGATACTCCTCGGGCACCTGCACCTCGAACTTCATGGTCGGCTCGTAGATGCGTCGGTTGCCTTCGGCCGCCATCCGCATGGCGAGCACGCCGGCGGCGCGGAACGACATCTCGCTCGAGTCGACCTCGTGGTACTTGCCGTCGTAGAGCTCGGCGGTGATGCCGAGGAACGTGAAGCGGAGGTCGCCGCCCGTCTCGCAGTAGCTCTCGACCCCCTTCTTGACGGCCGGGATGAACTCCTTGGGCACCGAGCCGCCGACCACTCCGTTGACGAAGTGGACGCCCGGCTCGACGGCCGGGCTGAAGAGCATGCGGACGACGGCGTACTGGCCGTGGCCGCCCGACTGCTTGATGTGCTTGGCCTCGATGTCGACCTTGCGCTCGAGCGTCTGGCGATAGGCGACCTCGGGCTCGCCGACCGTCGCGTCGACCTTGAAGTCGCGCGTGATCCGGTTCTTCAGCACGTCGAGGTGGAGCTCGCCCATGCCGCCGATGATCGTCTGCTCGGTCTCCTCGTCGGTGAACCAGCGGAAGGTCGGATCCTCGCGCGCCAGCTTCGCGAGCGTGTCGGAGAGCTTCTCGCGGTCGCCGCGGCTCGCGGGCTCGATCGACATCATGATGACCGGCTCGGGGAAGACGATCCGCTCGAGCAGGATCGGGTGGTCCTCCGAGCAGATGGTGTCGCCGGTGAGCGTGCTGCGCAGCCCGACCACCGCCGCGATGTCCCCCGCCTCGACTTGGTCGATCGGGTCGCGGTGGGCGGCGTGCATCTTGTAGACGCGGCCGACGCGCTCGCGCTGGCGCTTGCCCGGGTTCCAGATCGGCGTGCCCTGCGCCAGGATGCCGGAGTAGACGCGGATGAAGGTCAGGTCGCCGTTGGGATCGGTGATCGTCTTGAACGCGAGCGCGGCGAAGGGTGCGTCGCGGCTGAGCTTGACTGGGAGCTTCTTGGTCGGGTCGTCGGGATCGCAGCCGCCGGTCTTGGTGATGTCGATCGGCGAGGGCAGATAGTCAATCACGCAGTCGAGCATCAGCTGGACGCCGATGTTCTTCAGCGCCGAGCCGCCACACACCAGGAAGAAGCGCGACGCGACCGAGCCCTTGCGCAGCGCCGCCTTGATCTCGTCGACCGGGATCTCCTCGCCTTCGAGGAACCGCTCGAGCACCGAGTCGTCGCATTCGGCGGCCGCCTCGACCAGCTTCTCACGGCGGATCTTGGCCTCTTCGAGGTATTCGGCCGGGATCTCGCCTTCGATGATCTGCTCGCCCTTGTCGCCCTCGAAGCGGATCGCCTTCAGCTTGAGGAGGTCGATCATCCCCAGGAGCTCTTTCTCCTTGCCCCATGGCATCTGGACCGGGACCGCGCGCGCACCGAGGCGCTTGGCGATCGAGTCGAGGCACTCGTCCCAGTCGGCGCCGAGCCGGTCGAGCTTGTTCACGAAGCAGATGCGCGGCACCTTGTGCTTGTCGGCCTGGCGCCAGACCGTCTCCGACTGCGCCTCGACGCCCGACACGCCATCGAAGACCACGCACGCGCCGTCCAGCACGCGCAGGCTGCGCTCGACCTCGGCGGTGAAGTCGACGTGTCCGGGGGTGTCGATCAGGTTGATCGTGACGTGCTTCCAGCGGCAGGTGGTGGCGGCGCTGGTGATCGTGATGCCGCGCTTGCGCTCCTCCTCGAGGTAGTCCATCGTTGCCGCACCATCGTGCACTTCGCCGATCTTGTGGGTGCGGGCCGTGAAGAAAAGGATGCGCTCGGAGACGGTGGTCTTCCCGGCATCGATGTGGGCGATGATCCCGATGTTTCGCAGGTTGGGGAGATCGAGTGCCGCGCTACTGCCGGTGGTGGCCATGACGAACCTCGGGACGGTTTCCAGGGGGCTTGGACGAATTGGACGAAGTCGTGGGGGCTGCGAGCCTTGGCACGCAGGCCAAGGGCCGGAAAAAAGGGTGGGGCAGCTTGCCCGAACTGGCGCGTTTCGTCAATTCCGAGTGACGCGCGGCGGCGTGCAGAGCGGGATCGGGCTGGTCGCTGTCGCGCTCTGGATGACGCTGCTGCTGCTCATCGGCCTCGTGGTGGTGGCGGTGATCGCGCATCCGAGCCGCGCCACCTCGGTCGTCCTGGTGGTGCTCGACACGGTGCGGGCCGACCACTGTTCGGCGTACGGCTACGCGAAGCCGACGACGCCGCGCCTCGAACGACTCGCCGCCGAAGGGCTCCTCTTCGACCACGCGCGTGCCGTGGCGCCGTGGACGCTGCCGAGCCACGCGTCGCTCTTCACCGGTCTCCTTCCGAGTCAGCACGGCTGCACCTGGGAGCATCGCTGGCTGATCGATCGCCATGAGACGATGGCCGAGCGGCTCGCCAAGAGCGGCTTCGAAACCTTCGGCGTCACCACCAACCCGAACGCCTCGTCGCTCTACAACCTCCACCAGGGGTTCACGACGTTCCGCGAGACCTGGAAACAGCGGGAGCTTCACCGCGGCCTCACCGACTCGGGCATCGCCAACGCCGAGGTGGCCGCGTGGCTGCGGCAGCGCGATCGAGACCGCCCGTTCTTCCTCTTCGTGAACTACGTCGATGCACACTTGCCCTACACGCCGCCGCCGCCCTACGACGCGCAGTTCGGGGTTGTCCGCGACCACGCGCGGCAGCTCGCGGCGCGTGCCAACTTGCTGCAAGAGACGCTGCTCGGCGAGCAAGTGGTGGGTGCCGACGACGTGGCCGGCCTGAAGGCGCTCTACGACGGCGAGCTGCGCAGTGTCGACGCGCGACTCGGCGAGCTGCTGGATTTGCTCGACCAGCTCGATCTGGCGGAGGAGACGCTGGTCATCGTCACCTCCGATCACGGAGAGCAGCTCGGCGAGGAGGGGCGCGTCGATCACCAGCTCTCGCTGGCCGAGACGCTGCTTCGAGTGCCGCTGGTCGTCCGCTACCCGGGCCACGTGCGGCCGGCGCGGATAGCGGAGACAGTGGCGCTCACGGACGTGAAGGGGTGGCTCGACGAGATCGCCGATGGACGGCTGCCCGACTGGTCGCCGCCGCCCGATCGCGTGCCGCCGGCGTTCATCGCGCAGTATCAACGGCCGGTCGATCTCGTCGAGCTGTTGGAGACGCACGGCAAGAATGCAGCGTCGATCGATCGCCGGCTGGCGGCGGCGTTCCGGCCGCGCCAAGGCGGCGGCGACAAGTTGCTGCGCGCCGAGCCGGGCGGGGAGTCGTTCTGGTCGGTGGATGAGGCGGGCCGCGAGACGCTGATCTCGGGGTCGCACGAGCCGTTGCCGCGTGGAGTCGTCGACGCGCTCGTGGAGGCGCTGGCCGTTGCGCGGCGGATCGACCCGTTTTCGGAGAGCGATGAGGACCTCGCGAGCGAGCCGCCGCTCGACCCCGCTGCGCTCGAGAATCTGCGCCAACTCGGCTACGTCGCCGGCCACATTGCCGGTCGCGCGGGCGGCGCGGATGGCGCGGGCACGATTGGTCTGCACGCTTCGGAGCACTGGTCGGCCGGTCGACGGGCGGCGGCGCGCGGGCTCGATCGCGAGGCGATCGCCGAGCTGGAGAAGGCGGCGCGGCTGGCGGAGGGTGAGTCGACGATCCTGCTCGATCTGGCGCAGGCGGCCGAGCGATCGCACGCGTCGCTCCTTCGCGATGCCCTCGAGCGCTACCTTCGCGCCGTCGGCAGCGGCTCACCCAGCCCCGCCACCGCGGTCGCTTGGGCCAAGCAGCGGCTCGACGAGCTGCGAGGTGGCGATGGGAACTAGACCACGAGGCGCCCTGCTGCTGGCGATTGCGCTGCTTGGCGCTGCGTGCGCTTCGCCACCGCTCGAGGAGGGGCGCGCGCCGGTCGCGGCGACCCCCGAGACGTTCTGGGGGCGCCGAGGGCGCGATCTGCGGCAGAGCTTTGAGCTCGCGCTCTGGCTTGGTCCCGGGCTCGGAGCGCGCGTGACGGCGACGCGAGCGGTGCAAGTGGGCTGGCTCATGGTCGGGCCGGCCGACCACGAATCGCGGATCGTGCCGCCGCCGCAACTGGTGGTCGGGCTGCGCGACGGCGCGGTCGGGACGTGGTCGATCCGGACGGCTGAGTACGGCCTCTCACCGTGGTACTCGAGCGACGCGGTGGTCACACCCGTCGCACCCGGCGGTGAGCCGTGGCGCGGCGATCTCGCGGACGGCCGCGGCAGCGCACTCCAAGCGCAGCTCCACTTGGGTCTTGTGGGGCTGTCGGCTGGCTTCGATCCTCGTTCCTTCGGCTGGCTGCTGCTCGGGCTCGTCGGGATCGAGCGGAGCGAGGTCGACCAGAACGATGCCGAACGAAGGGAAGCGCCGGCCGATCAGTGACCACTCGTGGCGGGTGGTGTGCTCTCCGCGGCGAGCCGTTGCAGCTCGTCCTCGATCGACTTGCGCCGCTCCAGCGACTGGTCGAGCTCGAGAGTGTGTCGCCACGGTTGCCCCTGCTGCATGAGGGACTGGACGCGCTGCTCCTCGGACCGCTCGATCTCGAGCGCGTGTCGCAGCGCGCGTTCGGCCATGGCGCGATCGACGCCGACGTCGAACCATCGCAGTTGCGCGTAGAGGCAGAGCGCACGCACCAGCTCCGGGTTCAGCTCCTGGAACTGCTCGCCGACTTCGATCGCCTTCTCGAGCGCCACCTTCGCCTTGCGCGGGTCGGCGCGCGCGGCGGAGAGTCGTGTGAGCCAGATGCTCCCGAGTGACGTCCACGAGCGCGCGAGCTGATCGGGCGGCATCCCGTCGTAGCCGCGCTGGACCATCTCCGCGTTCTTCGCGAGGGCGAGCTCGTACTCCTCGATGGCGCCCGGAGTCTCCACGTCGCGCCGCAAGAAGAGGTCATGATCGTGGAGGAAGTAGGCGAACTGGTAGTGGACGTAGGGGAGATCGGGAGCGAGCGCCACGTTGTGCCGCCAGAGAGGCAGCGCGCCGTCGAAGATCGAGTTCGAGCTCCACGTAAACCCGAGCAGCGTCGCGACCACGACGCCCGGCACGGCGATCGAGAGGCCGATCCGGCCGCGGGCGACGCGCTCTCTCGTCACGACGGCGGCCAGCGCCTTCGCCGCAGCCATCAGCAGGAAGGCGCTCGGCAGATAGAGGAACCGCTCGGCGAAGGTCTCCTGGATCGGCCAGAGGTTCAGCACCGTGAGGAGCGCGACCGGAAACGCGAGCAGTGCCGCGCGCAGCGGCGGCCGGCGCCAGAGGAGCAGTAGCGCGGTGATCCAGGCGGCGGCGCCCACGATGGCCGTCGGCGCCGCTTCGAGGAACTCGCACTGATGGAAGAAGATGCGCGATGCGGTCGGCACGATCGCGCGCCAGGCGTAGCCACCGAGCAACTGCGTGCTGAGCAGCCCCTGCTGCCACCAGGCGACCCCGCGGTACGGTGCGAGACCGATCGCCGGCGCGAACCGTCCCATCACCGCGAAGCGAAGCGCCGCGAGCAGTCCGAGCACCAGCAGCCACGGCCAATGGCGCGCGACCCAATCACGCCAACGCCGCGTGCGACCCGTGGCCCACTCGAGCGTCACCAGCACGGCTGGCAGCGTGAAGGCGCTCTCCTTGGAGAGGCCGGCGCCGAGCAGGAGCAGCGCTGCCAACCATGTGTCGCGCGGCCGTCGTGGAGTCCGCAGCGCGACCAGCAGGAAGCCGAGCCCGAACACGGCAGCGAGCAGCTCCGCGCGTCCGACGATCCAGTTGACCGCTTCAAGGTGGGCTGGATGGACGGCGAAAAGCGCCGCCGCGAGCCACGCGGCGATCCCCTCGAGACCGATCCGTAACGCGAGACGCCAGACCAGAACGCTCACGATTGCGTGGAGCGCGACGTTGAGCGCATGGAACGGCCACGTCGGCGCCTCGGCGCCGCGGCCGCCCGCCTGCCAGCCATAGGTCGCGAGTGGAAGTGGCCGATAGAGACCGAGCTCGGGGCGTCCTGCGAGTGGTTCGAGGCAGATGCGGGCGAAGCTCGGCTGCTGCGCCTGCGGGTTGTTGACGACGTAGGCGAAGTCGTCGTAGAGGAACTCGCCTTGCAATGCGTTGACGAACGCGAGCGCCGCGAGCAGTACGAGCCCCACCGCGCCGGTGATCTCGCGGCTGCGCGATCGCGTGGGAGTGGGTGCCCTTGCGGGCGGCGGCCCGGAGGCGGGCTCGGCTCTCGATGGCATGGAGGTCACTGGATCGGGTCCGCTCGACGGGCGGTCAACGGAGGGCGTGTTGGGGGGCTGAGGGAGTGGGAGTGCGCCGTCCGATTGCCCTTCGCCGCGACGCGCCGCAAGATTAGAGCCGCCCCCGATGAACCTTGGTCGGCATCAGGAAATCTCAATGGTCACGCCTGTGCTTCGTGCCCTTTCACTCGGTCGTGCTCGCGCCGCGCTGGTCGTTGCGGTGGCGCTCGGGTTGATCGGGCTGGCGCTCCTGCGGCCGCTCTCCGCGACCCCCGGGCAAACCCCTCCTGCGGCGCCAACTGCGCCTCCGGCGCAGGAAGAGGAGAACGGCGGTGAGATCGTCTTCAAGGTGACTCACAAGATCCAGAAGCTGTCGGTGGTCTACAGCCACGAGAAGCACCTCGCCAAGGGCATCCAGTGCGAGGAGTGTCACGAGAAGACCTTCGAGAAGAAGCTGAACGCCAACAAGTTCAAGATGGCCGACATCAATCGCGGGAAGTACTGCGGCATCTGCCACACCGACACTCCCGCAGCCGACATCAAGCACGCGGCTTTCGCCCCCAAGAAGAACTGTGAGCGCTGCCACACGGTGAAAGTGCACGACTCGTCGGAAAAGTGAGAGTGGCGACGAACGGGTGACCACCGCTCCCGGCTCGGTGGGCGCGCACTCGACCTTCGCGGCGTGAACGGCCGATCGAAGGGACGATGGACGCGCGAAACCCCTCTTCGCAGACCGCTGGCTCAGCGACGGATCCGACGATCGGCGCCTCGACTCGCGCGACGAGTGGTGCGCAGCCGCAAGACACGGCGGAGCAGGGCGCATCGGGATTCATCGAGCGGCGCCGCCGGCCCACGCCGATGCTCAGCCGCTACAGCTTCGTGGAGGGTCGGCGCGCAACTAATTCGACCGGGTCCGCCAGCGGCGGATCGAGCGGCGGAGCCGGCGAGGGGTACGTCGACGTCTATGACCTGCGCACCGTGCTCCTGGTCCTCGTCTTCTTTGCGCTCACCGTGTTTGACGCGATCGCGACCGTCTACTACATCGATCACGTTCACGGCTCGGAGTGGAACCCGATCGCCGATTGGCTCCTCCGACACGGGCGGATGGTCTTCGTGCTCGGAAAAGGGTTTCCGACCGCACTACTGCTGCTCTTCGTCCTGGTGCACAAGAACTACCGCTACGGCAGAGTCGCGCTGACGGTCGGCTTCGCCTTCTACTTCTTGCTCGCGATCTACCACGTCACGCTGCAGGTGATGGCGATCCTCTTCGAGCTCGGCCTGCTTCGCGCCGACTGATCGAGCGGCCACGGCGATTGAAGGGTCGGCAGACTCGCGTGTCGTGCCGGCCTGGCACCGTTGCGGATGAAAAAAAAAGAAAAAGCTCGCGCCGGTGCCCACGTTGCGAGCTTTTTCCAGGGAGAAGTCGGCCACGGTTGCCCGCTGCCGAACTCCCCCGAGTTGATCAATCGTGTGAAGGGTCGCGGAGGTGTTTCGCGTTCGTTGATCGTGAGGTCGTCGCCGGGAGCAGATTCCTGGCGTCGGCATCACTGGTTTGACCGCTTGGGATCGACCTCGCTAGTTCGGCCCCTCTTCCGGCCGGGCCTGGGCGTCGACTCCAACGACGAACCTGACGCCGACCTACCTGAAAGCGACGTCCACGAACCGAAACTCACGCCGAAGAAGATCCTCCGAATCGGTGTTGAAGCAAGGAATCGCCGGTGCTTGCCTACGAGCAACTCGTTCCGCAGCGGCGCGCTGCTTTGCTGCCTCGGGCGGGTGATCCAGGGCAAAGCACCGCCGCGGAGGCACCTTGTGCATCCTCCTGGATTCGGCTACGAAGCGGTTCGGTTGCTGAAGAGAGTTCAGGCTTGCGCTTGGACGGTTCGGGAAACCGCCCAAGTTCCCTCAAAAAAAGAGGGCGAGCCCGAACGAGTGCTTCTGCGCCGTCGGGGAAGGATGGGACGCTGCGGAGGCGTCGACGGAGGCGTGCATGCGCCAGCCAAACCATCCCCACCGGGTTGCCTCTCCTCGCCACGGTGTTAAGGTCGCGCCGCTTTGGCGCCCGCACCGAATTGCGACGAGTGCGGCAACGATCGTTTCCTTGGCGAGGCGTGCGGCTTCAACACGCGCGACCTCGTTGCCACGAGAGCCTGCCTCTCGCATCAACCGTGACTTGACTACCGGGTTCTGCGGCGCCGGGTGACCCGGCGCTCAGGAAAGGTTCTCGATCGTGAAGAAGCCGACCCGTTTCGCGTTCGAGCTGGCGAAGGCGCTCGCCGCTCGCGCCCGGCGTCAGGGCGTTCTCTTCGAGTCGGACCTCGACGACTACCTGGCGACCGGCGCCGACTTCGAAGAGCGCGTCGAGGCGCTGATCACGGAGCTCGACGACCTCCCGCTGGCGGTCACGCCGACGGGCGAAGAGGCCCTGGCCGAGCCGCACCAGCGGCCCCGCGTTCCGCCCGTCGCCGACGACGACAACCTGCGGCGCTACTACCGGCAGGTCCACCACCAGCGACGGCTGGAAAAGTCCGAAGAGGTGCAGCTCGCGAAGCGGCTCGAGTTCGCGCGCCGCCGCTTCGTCGCCGCGATCACGGCGGCCCGGGTTCGACACGACGACCTGCGCCGAGTGCTCGGCACCGAGTTCTCGCGGACCTGCGCGCTCGATCTGCGGTTGACGCGTACGCGCGCCGACGCGCATGGAGCGTCGCCGGCCACGGCGCCGCCGGAAGCGCTCCGACGGGTGATCCGGGCGCGTGCGGCCGAGATGAACCGGACGCGTGCGACCATGGTGGAGCGCAACCTCGCGATCGTCGCCGACCTCGCGCTCTGCTATCGGACCTACGGCGTTCCGCTCATGGACCTGATCCAGGAGGGGAACGGCGCGTTGATCCGCGCGGTCGAGAAGTTCGACTGGCGCAAGGATGTCCGCTTCCAGACCTACGCGACCTTCTGGATCCGCCAGGCGGTCGAGCGGTCGATCGCCTTCACCAAAGGAATCGTCCGCGTCCCGAACTACCTGCAGCAGAAGATGCGCCGGCTGCGGCGCGAGGGGATCCTCCCGAAGCGCGATCGCGAGGTCTCGGTCAGCGAGGTCTCGGCGGCGTTCGAGGTCAAGCGCGAGGTCGCCCGCCATCTGCTGCAGACGGAGCGCGCCTTTTTCTCGCTCGACATCGCCGGCGACGAGGATGGCGAGACCTTCGCCTCGCAGCTCGCCGACGACCACGCCGTCCTGCCCGAGCGCATGGAGTTCCTGCTGCTCAAGACGCGCATCGGGGAAGTGCTGCACGACCTGCTTCCGCTCGAGCGCGAGATCCTGGAGCTGCGCTACGGCCTCTCGGGTGATGCGCCGTGCACGCTCGAGGAGGTCGGCCGCCGGATGAAGGTCTCCCGCGAGCGGATCCGCCAGCTCCAGGTGCGGGCGCTCCACAAGCTCCAGCGCCCGACGCTCCTCAAACGGCTTGCCGGCTTCGTGTGAGCGACCGCCGGTCCCATCGATCTCGCTGATCGCTCAAATGCCGCGTCGGATCGTGCGATCGAGCCAGCCGAGCAGCCCGCGCTCGCCGCTCTCGTTGACGATCGGAGCGAGCCACTGCGCGAGTGCCTCACCGAGCGCGTAGCCGCGTGCCCAGCGGCGGCGACGCGATCGCTCATCGGGCGGCAACCCGGCGGCGTCGACCACTCGCAGGTAGTCGGCCAGCGCGCCGCGCCGGCCCGCGAGCGCCACACCCAACGTCGGCACCGTCCGCAGACCGATCAGCCGGTGGAGGTTGCGGTGGTCGCAGTAGATCCGCCGCGCCTCGTGCCAGTAGCTGCGGTCGTGCGAGTGCTCCACGATCGAGGCCGCCTCGAAGCGGATCGCGTAGCCGGCCTGGATCGCAAAGGTCGACCAGCCGAGATCTTCGCCGAAGGGCCGCCGGCCGAACGGGTGGATCCGCCAGAGATCGCGGCGGATGCACGACGAGACGTTGTCGAACGCCACCAAGTTCAGCCGTTCGAAGGGCGTCAGCGTCTCCCAAGGCTTGCTCGGATCGAGCTGGACGCGCCGCGACCGCGGCTGTCCCGCGATCCAGCCGGTCAGCCGTTGCTCGAGGATCGGGTTGCCGCCGGGGATCGGGACTTGCCGGCTGAAGCTGCCGGCGGCGTCGCGATCTTCGAGCAGCGGTGCCGCGAGCTGCTCGAGCCACGCGGTGTCGATCGGCAGCGCGTCCTGCACCAGCAGCACGATGACGCGGCCGCTCGTCGCGGCGATCGCTTGATCGCGGGTCGCGCCGTGATTGAAGTCGCGCGGCTCGACGGTGAGGACCCGGAAGCCGGCTCGGCGCGCCACCTCATCGCTGCCGTCCGTCGAGCGCGAATCGATCACGACGTGCTCGACCGTGAGCGCGCTGCTCTGCTCGCGCACCGCTTCGAGGACCCACCGCAGGCGCGGCCCGCCGTTGCGCGTCGGGAGGATCACCGAGACGTCCATCGTGCCGCTCGTCGGTCCGCTCCTCAGCGCGTGCCCGCGAGCCGATCGGCGAGCCGATCGGCCAGCTCGAGCGCCTCGACGATGCAAAGATCGGTGTTGTAGTAGTTGAAGCGACCGAACCGCCCGAGCGGGAGGATGCCGAACGCCTCGAGCCCCGCGATCGCCTGTTGCCGGCGCGCCGCGAAGTCGGGCCCGAAATGGATGTACGCGTGCCGGTTGTCGCGCCACGCCGTGACCTGCACGTTCTCCTCACGGAAGAGCCCCTGCTGCGCGAGGCGGCGCTGCAGCTCTCCGATGTACGCGTGGTCGACGTCGAGGCGACCGCGATAGGTCACCTCGGCGATCAGCGAGCCGCGTCCCGTCGGCGCGTTGCACGGGCTGTAGTTCGAGAGGTAGGTGATGCGGTTCGCCGGCCCCTGATCCGGTTTGGGCAGATAGATCCACGAGTAGGGCTGCACGTCTTCCGCAGCGATCCCGAAGAGGAAGCAGGCGAGGCTGATCGATTGCAAGCCTTGCGCCGCGCTGCGCGTCGCGTCATCGAGCCCGCTCGCGAGGCCGGCGACGATCGGCATCGGAATGGTCGAGATGACCGCGTCGTAGCGGTTGCCGTTCACCGCCATGCCGGCGCCCGCTCGCGCGACATCGGTCACCGGCACGCCGAGCCGCAAGGATCCGCGGACCGCGCGCGCGATCCGGTCGGTGATCGATTGGAAGCCACCGGTGCGCGGGTACCAGAACTTTGCCTGGTGCGCATAGCCGACCGTCGCTTGGCCGAGCGCCGCCTTGATCGTGTCGGAGAGCGGCGCCTCCGGCACGCGGCCGTCGACCCAGTCGATCCCCATCTGGTTCAGGTCGTCCTGCTTCCAGATCTTGCGGTTGTAGGGCTCCATGAACTGGTCGGCGATGCCGTCGCCGACGTGCCAGCGGATCCAGTCGCCGAAGCGGCTCGGTTTCTCTGCGCCGACCGCGCGCGCCAGCGCGGCGCTGGCGAGGCCGCCGATGCAGCGGCCGCGCTCGTCGGGCGGCAGCGCGGCGAGCCCGTTCTCGAACGGGTAGGGGATGTAGCGGCCGTCGAGCAGGATCCGCGTCCGCCGCTCGCTCTGCACCAGCGGCTCGTCGGTGAAGAGGTCGTGGTAGTACCGCATCGCCCGCTCCGACTTGGAGAAGACGATGTGCCCGCCGGAGCGATCCATCACGTAGCCGTCGACGGTGTCGCTCTGGCAGAGGCCGCCTGGCCGCGGGTCGGCTTCGAGCAGCTCGACGGCGATCCCGCGCTCTTGCAGGCGCCGCGCCGCGACCAGTCCAGAGATGCCGGCGCCGAGGATGGCGACGCTCATCGATTCAGGCTCCGTGCCGCGGGCAAGAAAGGGGCGTCCTTATACTGGCGCGCAGCATTCGCCCCAGTGGCGAGCGACGTTCGCCGCAGCGACGAGGCGCC
>CAYRQC010000304.1:0-10717 GCA_964426265.1 uncultured Phycisphaerales bacterium
GCTCCATACAACCGGTCGATCGAGCTTCAGGGTGGCAAAGCGGTCAGCGCGAATGCGCGGCATCACGCCCTTCGGATCCTCGCCGACTCGCTGCGGGTCGAAGGGCCAGTGGCCGGCGGCATCGAGGTTGCGTTGGTCGTCGAAGAGCCAGATTCCCTGCGGATCGCCGTTGCCGGTCATCGTGATCACACCGGCATGGGCGAGGAGCGGCAGCGTCCGATCGACGAACTTCAACACCTCCGGGTCGCTCTCGACCACGGCGAAGGCGTACGCCTCCTCCTTGAAGCCGCCCGCCTGCGCCAGAGCGTGTTCCATGCCGGCTTCGTACTTCGTCGACTGCATTCCGCTGGTGACGAAGGTCGAGACCCAGCGGCGCGACGAGAGCCCCTTCCGCCGGGTCTCCTCGGTGCGGCGCCACAACGCCTCCAGCTCCTTGCCGTCGCGTGCCGTGAACCAGCCGAACGTGAAGTCCGGGAAGCTGTCCTCGTCGAGCGTTGCGGAAAGCAACAGCACCTGCCGATGGAGCGCGACATCGAGGAGTTGCGGCGGCACCACGAACAGCACAGATTCCGGCAGCTCATGGCGCAGGGTCACCGCCAGCGTTTCGAGGTGCGGCGGTGTGGTGTCCGGCAACTCGATCAGCACCGCACGCCGCGCCGCGGCGATCTCCTTCGCGACCGCCGTGAAGCGCGCGCGCTCCTCGCGATCGAGTGTCTCGACTCCACTGCCAAGCGACACCACGAGCACGCCACCGTCCTGCCCGGTGCCGGCGGGCAACAGCCGGTCGGGCACGTAGGCCTCGGCTTGCTTCGATTGCTGAGCTCCGGCCGTGGCCGGCGCTCCGAGCTGCCCGCGGGCGTTCTTCGCCATGTCCGAGTCGGGAGCGTGCGCGATGATCCGGTTCCACGCTGCCTTCGCCTCGTCCTCGCGACCGAGCTTGCGCAGGTAGATGCCTTGGAAGAGCAACACATAGTCGAAGGTGTCGTCGTCCGGATTGCGTCGCATCCACTCCTCCTGCAGCGCGAGCGCATCCTCGAAACGCTCCTGCCGCCCGACGGCGGCACCAAGGTAGAAGAGCGCCGAGTTCTTCTGCTCTTCAGTGGCGTCGGGGTGCTCCCACGCCGCGCGGTACGCCTTCTCGGCCGCCGCCATGTCGTCGCCTTGGAAGAACGCCTTGTGGCCCGCGTCCATGAGTGCCGTCGGCGTCGACGGCGGTACCTGCTCCTGCGCGTCGTCGAGTGGCTCGGGGCTCGCCGCATCTGCGCCGAACCACGCCGGGTCGAGGCGGATCAAGTGGAGCCCCGCCGCCAGCGTCCGGATGCCAAGGACCGAGCTCACCGCGAGCTCCGCGCCTGCCACCAACTGCGCGCGGACGAACCCGCGCAGCAGCACCAGCTTCCAACAGTCGGGCGCGCGATCGAGCTCGATCACGGCCGGTCCGACGACGGTGAGCGTGCCGACGCCGGCCAGCTCGATCACGTCGCTCTCGTTGCCCGGAACGTGCAGGTGGTTGTGTGACGCGAGCTGCCGGATCGTTCCGTTCGCGAGCGTGAGTGACGGCTGCAAGCTCGCCGGCGCGATTGAGCCGTAGGCGCGCGGTTGCGGCGTGAGCAGCGCAAACGCGGTCACCGCGACGAGCAGTGTCGCCGCGACGCCGAGCGGCCAGCGCCAGGCGAGTGGCAAAGGGAATGAGCGTGCCAAGTCGCCAGCGGGCCGTGCCCCGGCTGCGCGATGCGGTTGCGCGCCGAGCTGAGAAGTCAGCCGCCGCTCTGCCTCCCACCAGGAACGGCACGCCGCGCAGAGCGCCAGATGCGCAGTGACCTGCCGTCGCTCCGTTGCGTCGGCCTCGTCTTCGAGCACGGCAAAAAGTGCCGGTCGCAGCTCCTCACAGCTCGTGCTGATGTCCATCGATCGCTCCATCCCTTCGCTCCTTCGCCTTACGCGAGGTCGCCGAGCCGCTCGCGCAGCGTTGCGCGCCCCTCGTACAACCGTCCGCGAACCGTCGAGCGTGGCACTCCGAGCCGCGCTCCGATCTCGTCCCAGCTCATGCCGTCGCGGTAGCGCAGCTCCAGCACGTCGCGGTGGATCGGCGCCAGCTGCGCCACCTCGTCCCAGATCCAATCGCGCCGATCACTCCTCGCGAGCGCCGGCTCGTCGTCCGTGAGGTCACGTTCATGCCGCTGCCGCACCGATCGGCGACGCGCGGCGTCGGCCACGGCATGGCGCGCGATCGCCACCAGCCACGCCTCGAGCCGTTCCGGCGTCGCGAGGTCGGCGAGGCGACGGAACGCCTGATAGAAGGTCTGCTGGACCAGATCCTCACGCCGAGTAGGGTCACGCTCCGCGCGTGCCACGATCTGTCGCACCTGGTGGTCGTAGCGCCGGACGATCTCGGCGAAGTGGCCGACTTTGCCCGCCACGATGCGGGCCACCAGCGCGCTGTCGGCTTCGATCACCATGTCTGGCACCAGGGACGCGGCCGGTCGGTCAAAGATCAAACAGCGCCGGCGTACACGCCGATGATCAGGCTCCGGCTCGGAGTGCGGAAAACGTCGGCGTACCGACCCCGGATCGGTACGCCGGATTGTTCAAGCCGTCCGCTCGCCGGCAAGCCCTTCCGATGGCGCCGGTCATCGGGACCTCCAGTGCGGCCGCCCGCTACCGATGTAGCGCCCGGGAGTGACCAGAGCCATGAGTCGCAAGCAGAACCGGCGGAAGAGGAAGCAGAGAGAGCGAGCGAGCGGCGGGCTGAGCTTGGTGGAGCTGCTGGTCGCGGTCGCGGTGCTCGCCGTGACCTCGCTCGCGCTCATGCAATCGTTCTCGACGGTGAGCCTCAGCTCGTACGCCTCCGATCGCGCGGTCAACGTCCAGTCGTCGCTCCAGACGACGTACGAGAGCATCGGCGATGTCGCCTACGAGGAGCTCCTCTCGTGGAATGGCGTCGTCGTCAACCGCGCCGACCACCGGGTGACGGTCACGTCGAATCTCGTCCAGCCGGGGCTGATCCAGCTCGACCTGACGGTGACCGATACGCGGTCGGGCGATGTGTTGGCACGGCTCGAGACCTATCGATCGGGGGAGTTCTGACATGGTGCGACCAAGCCGCCGTCACTGCCCGAACGGTGCACCGCACCGCGCGAAACAGCGTGCAAGACACGGCCACACGATGGTCGAGACGATGGTCTCGGTCGGGGTGTTCGCCTTCGTCGCGGGCACCACCTTGGCCCTGATCCACGAGACGAGCGGCGTCGTCGCCTCCAGCTTCGAGTCGGGCGTGGCACGCCGTCACTGCTCGGACGTGACCGATGTGCTGTCGGCGGAGCTTTCCGCCGCCAACCCGGCGACGCTCGTGATCGATTCCACCCATTCGGAAGGTGATCAGCTGCAGCTGCAGGCACCACTCGGCGTCGCCGCCGGTGCCGTGACGTGGGGCGCGGTCTCTCGAGCAGACGGGACACGCGCGGAGCTGGCGGGCGGCCTTTCGACGATCCTGCTCGTGCCGGTAGGCCAGAGTTCGCCGCTCTATCGGTTGGTGCGCCGGCTCACCGATGCGCAGGGAGTCGCGATCGGAGCGGACGAGGTCCTGGTGGAGGACGTCGACGGCCCCGACCACAAGCTTGGGAAGGGCTTCACCGTCACGCGCAGTGGCGACCCGCCCAATCCACGAGGAAACCTCCTGACGCTGCAAGTGCGCGTGTGCAAAAGCGACGGCGTCCGCTCGCGAACGATCGTCATCCGACTGCGCAATACGTGACGCAACCAGGAACAGCATCCGTGACGCAACCCGTGAATCGCCGAGGGCCTGCCATGACCACGAAGAACCGCCATCGAACGACTCGAATGGAGGGTCGGCTCCGAGGTGGCGCGCTTGTCGCGGCGTTGGTGACGATGCTGCTCGGTGCCGGGCTGGTGTGGTCGGCGCTCTCCGTGACCAGCAGCGACCGGCGCGAGATCGCGCGCGAGTCGCAGCACATCGAGGCGCGTGCCATCGCCGAGGCGGGGGCGCACCGGGCGCTCGCCTTCGTCCGCAGCACGCTGAAGCTCGATCCGTTCGATCCGATCGGCGAGATCGATCGCATCGCATTCACCAACGGCGACCTGACGCAGCCGATCGCGGTCACGATCGCCTCCGACGAGGCACTCGACCGCGACGGGCGGCGCTTCGGGACCTTCAGCGTGGTCATGACGGCAGCTCCCGATGGCGAGGCGCGCCAGCTGACGATCACCTCCACCGGCTACATCCCCGATCGTGCGACGGCGCGTGCCAAGGAGACGGTCCGCGCGGTGGTCGAGGTGGGCCTCGAGCCGGGTCAGGTCTTCGACTACGGCTACTTCATCAACAACTGGGGCTGGTTCTACGGCGACACCATCAACGCCTACGGCAACGTGCGCTCGAACGCCCAGTTCGACGCGGCCGATTACTCGCCCGGCGTGTTCGGCACGCCCCGCTACGAGAGCGTCGCGCTCACCGATCCCACCCAGCCCGACCTCCAGGGCTACATCGACGACAACCAGGATGGGCTGTTGGACGGGAGCGACGGTGGCGTCTTCGCCGGCTGGAACATCGTGGGTGCCGACTCGTTGCGCGGGATGGGTGGCCAGACCGAGAACCAGCACGACTTCGTCGATCAGGTCCCGATGCCCAACTTGAGCAACCTCGCGGTCTACGAGGCGCGCGCGAAGGCGAACAACGCCAGCGTGCAGCTCGGCGGCGGTACCGATGCTTCGGGGAATCCACTGCCACCGACGACGGTCTGCAACGCGGTGCTCGGCGACGAGTCGGGCGAGAAACAGAACGTCGTGCTGATCGGCACGGCGGCCAAGCCGATCATCCTGAACGGTCCGGTGGTCGTGCGCGGCGACGTGATCATCAAGGGGGTCGTCACCGGACAGGGGGCGATCTACTCGGGGCGCAACGTCTACGTCGCGGACAACCTCACCTACGCCAACGGTCCCGCCACCTTCGTTCCGACCAACGAGAGCGAAGCCGCAGCGGAGACGTGGATCGCGCAGAACCGTTCGAAGGACTTCTGTGGCCTCTTCGCCAAGGAGAACATCGTCCTTGGCAACTTCACCCACTCGTGGTGGCGCTACTACGTCGGCTGGTGGCTCGGCGACTCGATGAACAAGAGCCGCGAGGATGCCGGTGCCGACCTGCTCCAGAACACCAGTGCCGGTCGCGACGGCGTCGTGGGAACCGAGGACGACGACACGCTCGAGGACGATGGCCTCTTCACCGTCGATCACTACACCCAGGAGCAGGCGGATCTCGGCCTGCTTCCGGCTGGCAAGAGTGTCGGCGACGTGATCCCGGGAAGTGGCGAGGACATCGACGGCGACGGGGTCTATGACAACACGCTCGATCTGACCGTGTTCGATCTCTCGGCGGCGCTCGGGCCGACGGCGTGGGCCGGCAACCTTCCCGCCGGCACGACCAAGTTCTCGAGCCTCTCGTCGATCGCCATCACCGACGTCCACGCGGTGCTCTACACCAATCACGCCGCGGCGCTGCTCACCCTCGCCTGGGGCCTCGACTTCCACCTCTTTGGATCGATCGTCTCGCGCAACGAGTCGCTGATCTACGGCACCAACTCGATGAACCTCTACAACGACCGTCGGCTCCAAGGCGGTGGTCTCTATCCGACGATGTTGCCCCAGACGGTGGCTCCTCTCCGGATCGTCTCGTGGTCGCGGCTCGAGAGCGACGTGCGGGTGCTGGAAGCGACGCCATGAGCCGGCGGTCGGCCCGCCTCCTGGTCGCGGTGACGAGCGTCGCGACCGCGTCCGCGCTGCTCGTTGCGGCGTCGGCGCAGGAGAGCCGCGGGCGCCTCGGCAGCTTCGTTCCGCCACCGCCATCCGAGACCTCGACCGGCGGCGCAGCGAGCCTGGACGACCCGTTGCCGCGCGCGGGCTCGCTCTCCGCGTTGCGGATCCGCGGTCGGACCATCGAGACGCGCGATCAGCTCTATCCGGGCGAGCCGCTGCTGGTCGGTCTCGAGCAATCGGCGACACCCTACCGCGCTGACCTGCCGCTCGAGCGCAGCCCACTCGCGCAGACGGCGACCAGCGATCGCAAGGAGCTCCATCAGCGGCAGCTGGCGCTCTACTCGGGCGAGCGAGTGTTGCCGCTTCCAACCGTTGCGACGGCTGCGCCGCCGGAGGTTGTGGCGAGTCACGCCACCAGCGGTGAAGAGGCGCCACAAGGTTCGTCCAGCGCAATCGGTGCGATCAGTGCGGTGGTCGGCGCGCTGCTGCTCGCAGCGGCGGCATTCTTGAAGCGCCGGCAGCCGAAGCCACTGAAGGAGACCAGCGCCGCGCGTTCCCACCAACGCTGAACCGATCGCTACCCTTGCCGCCGCCGAGTTTCCCGGGGCGGCCAGGAGCGCTCGCGTGGTGGAGTCGAGGACGCTGTTGCGCGCGGTTGCGCTGCTGCTCGCGCCAGTGCAAGAGCAGCCAGGCGCGCGCGAAAACTCCGATCACTGGGCCTACCAACCGCTCACGCGTCCCGCGCTTCCGTCGGTCGCGAGCGCCCATTGGATTCGCACCCCGGTCGACGCCTTCGTGCTGGCGAAGCTCGAGGAGCGCGGGCTCCACTTCGCGCCGCGCGCCGATCGGCGGACGCTCCTGCGCCGCGTCAGCTTCGACCTGATCGGCCTTCCGCCGACCGAGGAGGAGATCGCCGTGTTCCTCGGCGACAGTGCGTCCGACGCGTGGGAGCACGTGGTCGATCGTCTGCTCGCGAGCCCGCGCTACGGTGAGCGGTCGGCGCGGCGCTTCATGGATTTGGTCCACTTCGCCGAGACGCATGGCAACGACCAGGATCGACCGCGCCCGAATGCGTGGCCCTATCGCGACTGGCTGATCGAGTCGTTCAATGCCGACCAGCCCTACGCGGAGTTCGTGCAGCAGCAGCTTGCGGCCGATGTCCTCTTCCCCGACCAGCCGCTCGCCGTGCGGGCGCTCGGCTTCCTGGCGGCCGGGCCATGGGACGAGAGCTCGCAGCTCAACATCGTCGATGACACGCTCGACAAGCAGAACGCGCGCAACCTCGATCGCGACGACATGTTGACGACCACGATGTCGACCTTCGTCAGCACGACGATCCAGTGTGCTCGCTGCCATCACCACAAGTTCGACCCGATCGCACAGAACGAGTACTACGAGCTGCAGTCGGTCTTCGCCGGCATCGATCGCGCGAACCGCCCGTACGACCTCGATCCGGAAGTCCATCGCCGGCGGCAGGCGATCTTGCGCGACAAGCTCGCGATCGAGCGCGCGCCGATCGACGCGCTGCTGCTGACCGATCCCCACACGCTCGCGGAGACGGCGGCGTGGGAACAGGCGCTCGGTGGGGTCGGCGCGCCGTGGACGCTGCTCGAGGCGGAGCAGGTGAGCTCGTCGGGCGGGGCGACGATCACTCGGCAAGCGGATGGCTCGTACCTGTTCGGTGGCGAACGGCCGGCCGTTGACACGTGCACGTTCGTCGCGCCGATCGCACCGATCGCATCACGCGGCATCACGGCGATCCGGCTCGATCTGCTCTCCGATGAGACGCTGCCCTTCAAGGGGCCTGGCCGTCAGGACAACGGCAATCTCCACCTCTCGGAGCTCACGGTCGAGGCGACTTCGGTGTCCGGAGCGACTGCTGATCCAGCGACCCGACGAGTCGTGCCCCTCGCGCATGCCAGCGCCGACTTCGACCAGGAGGGCTGGACGTCGGCGATGGCGATCGATGGCAATCCAGCAACGGCGTGGGGAGTCTGGCCGCAGGTGGGGCGGTCGCACCATGCGGTCTTCGAGCTCGCCGAGCCGCTCGATGCGCGCGGCGGCGTTCAGCTCACGATCACACTCGCGCAGCTCCACGGCGGACAGCACCTGATCGGCCGGCTGCGGCTCGCGGTGACCACGGCCGATCGGCCGGTTCGCGCGACGACGCTCCCCGAGCCGCTGACGCGCATCCTCGCGACGCCGCCGGCGGCACGGTCCGCCAGTGATCTTGCGGCGCTCACCCGTCATCGGCTGTTGCTAGGGATCGCCACGCAGCTCGCCGCGTTGCCGTCACCTCTCTTGGTCTATGCCGGCACCACCGACTTCGAGCCGGAGAACAACTTCCTGCCGGCGCGCGGCCCGCGACCGGTCCATCGACTCATGCGCGGCGAGGTCGGGAAGCCGGCGGAGCTGGTCGAGCCGGGCGCGCTCTCGTGCGTCGCCGAGATGCCGGCCAACCTCGAGCTCGCCGATGTCGACGACGAAGGGGCGCGCCGTGCCGCGCTTGCCCGTTGGATCACCGACCCGCGCAACAGCCTCACCTGGCGCTCGATCGTGAATCGCAGTTGGCAGCACCACTTCGGCCGCGGTCTGGTCGCGACGCCGAGCGACTTCGGAGTGATGGGCTCGCCGCCAAGCCATCCCGACCTGCTCGACTGGCTCGCGACCTGGTTCCTCGACCATGGGCAATCGCAAAAGCAGCTCGATCGACTGCTGGTGACGAGTGGCGTCTACTTGCAGTCGACGCAGCTCGATCCACGCTGCGCGGCGGTCGATGGCGACAACACACTGCTGTGGCGCATGAGCCGGACGCGGCTCGATGCCGAAGCGATCCGCGACGCGGTGCTCGAGGTTGCGGGTCGGCTCGACCTCACCATGGGGGGGCCCTCGGTGAAGCAGTTCGTCGAGTCGCCCGGCATCCACGTGACGCCCAACGTCGATTACGAGAGCTTCGACGTCGACCGTCCCGAGAACCGCCGCCGTAGCGTCTACCGCTTCCTGTTCCGCACGCTGCCCGACCCGTTCATGGAGACACTCGACTGTCCCGACGCCTCGCAGCTCATGCCCACGCGCAGCAGCTCCGTGACGGCTTTGCAGGCGCTCGCCCTCCTCAACAACGCCTTCATCGTCCGCATGGGCGAGCACCTCGCCGAGCGGCTCGCCGGCCGGCACACCGACCTCGACGCGCAGGTGGACGACCTCTACGAGACCGTGCTCTGCCGCGCTGCGTCCGCGACCGAGCGCGCGACCCTCACCGACTTCGCCGCGCGCCGCGGTCTCGCCAACGCCTGCCGACTGCTGTTGAACTGCAGCGAGTTCGTCTTCGTGAACTGAGAGAGCCGCGGCTCGGCTGCGAGAAAACTGACCATGCCTTGCCACCATCGCCACGATCACGACGCCCCTCCGCCTCTCGGCGCTGGTGCGTTGCCGCGGCGCGACTTCCTCTGGCAGGTGGGCGGCGGGCTCGGTGGGATCGCGTTGGCACAGTTGCTCGGACGCAACGGGTTGCTGGCGCAGTCGGCGCCGCTTGACCCACGGATCGGCGTTGGAAGCGGGGCTGGTGCCCCCGCGATCGATCTCAACGGGGGGTTGCACCATCGCGCGAAGGCGCGGCGCGTGCTGCAGCTCTTCATGAACGGTGGCGTGAGCCAAGTCGACACTTTCGACTACAAGCCGGAGCTGCAGAAGCGCCGCGGCCAGAAGTTCGATCCAGGCGAACGCGTCGAGTCGGTGACCGGATCGCACGCCGATTTCCCGATCCTGGGCAGCCCGTTCGAGTGGAAGCAATACGGCGAGAGCGGCCGTTGGGTGAGCAGTGTCTTTCCGCATCTGGCGACGCGCGTCGACCAGCTCGCCTTCCTGATGTCGATGACGACCAAGACCAACGTCCACGGTCCCGGCAGCTACATGATGAACACCGGGTTCATCCTGCCGGGTTTCCCCTGCATGGGTGCGTGGCTCACCTATGCATTGGGAGCCTCGTGCGACAACCTGCCGGCCTTCATTGTCCTGCCCGATCCGCGCGGGCTGCCCTACAACAACCTCGGTGACTTCTCGTCGGGGTTCCTGCCGGTCAGCAACCAGGGAGTGGTGATCAAGGCGACCGCCGCGACGCCGGTGCACGACCTGCGACCGCCCGCCGCGGCGAGCGAGATCACGGCGGACGGCGAGACGGAGCTGCGGGCGCTGCTCGGTCAGATGAATCGCAGCTATGCGGCAACCGACGCGAGTGACTCGCGCCTCGAGGCGCGCATCGCCTCCTACGAGCTTGCGGCGAGGATGCAGCTCAGCGTGCCCGATCTCTTCGACCTCAGCGGCGAGAGCGTGGCCACGCGCCAGCTCTACGGCCTCGAAGAGAAGGGGTGCGAGGAGTTCGGGACGCGTTGCCTGCTGGCGCGACGGATGCTCGAACGCGGCGTGCGCTTCGTGCAGGTCTGGAGTGGGCCGGCCGGTGCTTCCGGCAACTGGGACAACCACGCGGACGTCAGCAAGGAGCTACCGGCGATCGCGTCGATGGTCGACCGCCCGATCGCGGGGCTGCTCGCCGATCTGCAGGCGCGCGGGCTGCTCGATGACACGCTGGTCGTCTTCTCGACCGAGTTCGGGCGACAGCCATTCAGTCAGGGAACCGCCGGACGCGACCACAACGGCGGGACGTTCGTCAGTTGGCTCGCCGGTGCCGGAATCCGGGCCGGTGCGAGCTACGGCGAGAGCGATGAATGGGGGTGGCGGTCGCAGGTGCCGATCTGGTGTTACGACCTCCACGCGACCATCCTGCAACTGCTCGGCATCGATCACACACGGCTCACCTTCCGACACAACGGCGCCAATCGGCGGCTCACCGACGTGCATGGCAAGGTGATCGACGCGATCCTCGCGTGATGCGAGGCCAGATCCGATGCTCGGAGCAGGCCGTCGCGCAACCCTGGGCTCGACGCTAAGATCCCGC
>CAYRQC010000305.1:0-3343 GCA_964426265.1 uncultured Phycisphaerales bacterium
CGACACGATCGTCGTCTTCGTGGCAGGTCATGGAGCGCTCGAACGAGGGGGCAATCCTGACAAGCCGGAGTACTACTTCCTCACTGCGAGCGCCACCGCATCAGATCCGTTTCCCGGGATCCCTCGATCAGCGCTCTATGACCTCGTGGAATCGGACACGCTGACCGCGAAGCGCAGGGTGTTGCTGATTGACACGTGCCACGCAGGCACGGACGGAGCCGCGGATGTCGGATCCGGCAACCGTGGAGCGCGGGCCATCGACGACTCCGCCGGTGTCAAGGCGCTCGAAACGGCGTACACCGACCTCTCGAAGCACGGCTTCCTGATTTTCGGCGCGACGACCGCCATCGGGCTCGCGCGTGAAGCCGACGGCAACGGCTTCTTCACAAAGGCGTTGCTCGAGGGAATCGGCGGTGCGGCGGCAGACCGGGACGCCGACGGTGCAATCACAGCGCTCGAGCTCGTCCAATTCACGACTGAGCGCGTCGCCAAGCTCTCGCATGGCGAGCAGCATCCCGTCCTGAACAAGTACGTCAGCGACTTCGTCCTGTCTCGCCCCGTGAGGTGACGAGGTGGTTCACCTCGCCGACCGGAAGCCGGATGTAGAGGCGTCTTGATCGAGTCGTCTCGAGGTGCGGAAAACGTCGGCGTAGGATCCCCGGATCGGTACTCGGATCGGTACTACGCCGGATCGGTACTACGGATCGGCGCGCGGCTACGCCGTTGCGCGGGCCGGCGATCGTCTCGGATAGAGCAGCAAGAGCACGACGAGGCAGCCGAGCGCGATCCACATCGGCACGGCGAAGAGGTGGGTGTAGTAATCGCGCTGGAGCGCTTCGGGGGCCGCGAGGACATCGGCGTCGGCGGCGAGCCCGACCGCGCCCTTTGCCATACCGCCGACGTAGGAGCCGGCGAACCAGCTACCGACGATGATCCCGATGCCGACGATCACGAGGTTGAAGAGGTTCTGGGCGGTCGCGCGCACCTCGGCGGGGGTCTCCTCGTCGACGACCATGAAGGCGACGAAGATGAAACAGCCAAAGCAGAAGCCGTGGAGCGCCACGCCCAGGAGTACGGTCTCGATGGTGTCGGTGTAGGCGAAGAGTGCCATGCGCGCCGCGTAGGCCGTGAGCCCGAGCGCGAGCAGCGATTTGCGCGGCATGTGCTTCGCCAGCACGGTCACCAACGCCAGGACGGCGATCTCCGACATCTGTCCGATCGTCATCAGGCCGCCGCCACCCACGCCGAGGATGTGGTTCACCCATACGGTGAAGTCGCCCGCGGCACCGCTCTGGAAGCGCGAGAGGAAGCTCGAGGTGTGCACGAAATAGAACTGGTGGACGCAGCTCATCGGGATGGCGAGCAGGAAGAGCGTCAGCAGTGGTTGCTTCACGATGTACCGGAGTGCCTGTGCGACTGCGTCCTTCTGTTCCGCGTCCTTCTTCGGCGGCGTGTGGGGCAAGGTGAAACAGTAGAGACCCAGCAGCGCGCCCAGGATGGCGCTCAGCCGGAAGGCGTCGTCCATGTGGGCGTGCCAGGCGGCCTGCTTCATCTGTGGGGTGATGCCTTCGACGCCGTTCGGCGTGTAGCGCGCCAGCCAGTGGCCGACCGCGATTCCCGCGGCGATCCAGCGGATCGTGCCCCACAGGCGCACGCGACCGAAGTCGCGGTTGCGGTCGGTCAGGTGGTGGAACGAGATCGAGTTGGTGAGCGCGAGTGTCGGTGAGTAGATCAGCCCGTAGAGCGCGGAGACGACGAGAAACGTCGTGTAGTCGGTGACCCCCGCGAGGAACCAGACCAGTGCCGCGCCGAGCAGGTGGCTGATCGCCAGGAACTTCTCGGTCGCGAAGAAGCGATCGGCGAATTGGCCGGCGATGAAGGGGCCGACGATCGCGCCCGCGGCGCCGGCGGCGAAGATCGACGAGACGTCGCCGAGCGAGAAGTGGAGGTGCCCCATCAAGTAGGGGAAGAGGATCGGCAGCCACGCCCCCCAGATCGCGTACTGGAGGAACATCATCACCGACAGGCGCAGTTTCATTCCGGAAGCTCCGTCACGCGGATGTTGCGGTAGCGGATCATGCTCTCCGCGTCGTGGTTCTGGATGCCGATGAAGCCCTCGCGGGTGCGTTCGCCGTCGTACTCACACACCACCTTGCCCTCGAGCTCGACCGTGTAGTGGTGGCCGCGGACGGTGATCCGATAGTGGTTCCACTCGCCCGACGGGCGCGCCGCCTTCTGCGTCGCCGCCGCGAAGCTGTAGACCGAGCCGGTGCCGCTCTTGTCGCCGCCCGCGTCGCAGATCTGGATCTCGTAGCCCTCGTTCACGGCGCTCCACGGGTTCCACGGCGACGGGAAGCGGACGTAGACACCGGAGTTGTCGGTCGGCTCGTCGGCGCGCCACTCGAGTTCGAGCGTGAAATCGCGGAAGGGGCGGCGCGAATACCACAAGAGCCCCATGCCACCGTGCGGGACGAGGAGCTTCGCAACGCGGTGCGTGCCGTCTGCGGCGCCGGTCGGATCGTCCTCGATCGTGTAGTTCCCCGGCCCGGTCATCGTCCAACCGTCGAGCGGTCGCTCGCCCGCGCCGTCGAAGAGGACGATCGCGCCGTGGGCATCGCGCCGTTCATCCGGCGTCGTCACCCAGCGGGCGGCGTTGGCGAGCAGCTTCCCGAAGTTGGGATCGCGGTAGCTCGACGGGCCATGGCCGAGCGCGGTGTAGAAGACGCGGCCGGCGCCGTAGCGCTTGGTCCACGCGACCGGTCGCAGCTTCTGATCGGCCGGATTGCGCCCGACCAGCAGCACGCTCTTGTCATCGAGCCGGCAGTCGCCGAGCACGTAGAACTCGTCCTCGATCGCGAAGTCATCGAGGCCGGCGACCACCGGATGGTCGCCGGCGATCCGCTCGATCGCGAGCTTCTGGTAGGCCGGGTGGCCGATGAACTTGCCGCCCACCATCGCGATGTACTCGGCGTCGCCCTTGAAGCTGTCGCTCGCGCAGTGGATCCCGAGGAAGCCGCCGCCACCGCGCACGAAGGCGAGGTAGCCGTCGCGCTCGTCCTTGGTGAGCTCGGTGTACGACTCCTGGGTGTAGGCGATGATCAGGTCGAACCGCTGGCGGAGTTTGGGATCGGCGAGCAGCTCCTGGTGGTTCTCCGTGCGCGCCGGCTCCGCCGTCTGCTGCCCTTCCGGGCGATGGTCGATCCGGACCTTTTCGAAGGTGATCGCGTCGGCGCCGAGCTGCTTTTGCAGCGCGGCTTGCAGCAGCTCGCCGTTCTGCTCGTAGGCGTGGAACTCGCCTCCGAGCAGGAGCAGGGCGCGCAGCGGCGGGGGCACGCGGCGCTCG
>CAYRQC010000306.1:0-6340 GCA_964426265.1 uncultured Phycisphaerales bacterium
CGCCCAAGTCGCCCGCGGCGGCGCCGTTCGCCGCGCTGCTCGAGCCGCATTGGATCACGACCGCTCCGCCGGAGTTGCCCGCTGCCGCGATTCCAGCGCCGATCCGCTTCTACGCGACGACGGTGTATGGACCGGCACCGCACATCCAGCTCGATTGGGGCTACCCCGGCACGGTACCGCCGCCCGATCACTTCGAGTTCTCGGTACGGCCGGAGGGCGGCGCGTGGGAGGTGCTCGGCACCAACGCCGGCAACGTTCGCAGCAGCGACGCGACGGATGTCATGCGGGGCGTTCGCTGTGCATTCGGCATACGGGCGGTGCAAGGCGCCGCCGGGTCGGCCTGGGTGACGACGCGCGCCAGCCTCGAAGTCTGCTGGCCACTGCGGGGCGAACGCGAGCTGCTCCACAACTTCTGCGAGACGATCGGCAGCGCCGGCACCGGCGCGACCTCGGGCTTCCATCGAGGGGTCGACTTCGAGCAAAACCGCGCGGGACAGACGGTCCGCACGATCCGCAGCGGGCTGCTGCAGGGGATCTACGGATTTGGTCCCAGTCCAACCCACGCCCACGACAAGGGGATCGGGCTCCTCATCTACGCAGGCGCGGGACGCACCGAAACCGAGTCGTACAACCACATCTATCCGCTGATGACGGCCGCGCTCCCGCCGGGAGAAACACTCCAGACGATCCTGGGCAAGCGGCTCGGTCCGATCTGGACACCGGTGGCCGCCGGCACCGTGCTCGGCCTGGTCGGGACCGCGAACTTCGGCGGCAACGTGAACCACTGTCACGTCTTGACCCAGGTGGATGGGGGCGGCGAGTACAACGTATTGAAGCTCTTCACCGCTCCGGCCGATCGCGATCCGGACGGAACGGCGCCGCAACTGCTCGTCGAGCCCGGCGTTCCCGCCGTCACGTGGCGTCCGCAGGGTGACGCAAACCAGTCGCGCGCGGTCGACTATGCGAACGGCTACCAGGACGCCGCGCCGCCGACCGGTGCGCTCGACCTTTTCGTCCGCGTGCGCGACGCGGTCCGGAACGTCCCGTCGATCGCGCCGCGCAGTCTCGCCTGGTACATCGAGGGGCCGCGGCCCGCGATCGGCGGTGTCGATCGCGGCGGCGTCCATCGCGGCGACCTCGGATCGTCGGCGGCGCCCTATCGCCTCTTCGACTTTGGCGAGCAGTTCTTCGCGGTGGCCAACGCCGAGGCGGCGCTCATCGATCGGGCGTTCAATCTCGGGAGCAGCTTCGACTGGCCTGCGGGCGCGCCGGTCGAGGATCCGGCCGGCACGAACCACATCGTCGACAACGGGGAGATCTACCCCTGGCCGCACTACGAGCACTACTGCCTCACGAACACGCGCTTCGCGACCGGTCTGCCGGCGCAGCTCGACGCGGCACAGCACTGGAACAGTGTCGCCAAGGATGACGGCCGCCCATCCACCGGCGATCAGGCGAACTTCACGCAAGGTGCGACGCCAGCGGCGGGAGCCCACGAAGCGCGCTTCCCCGACGGTGTCTACACACTCAACGTGCTCGCCGAGGACCTGGTCCACAGCCAATGGATCCCGATCCCCGGCATCCGGCTCGAGAACTTCGCGCCACAGCTCGTGAAGGTCGAGCTCTACGAAGACGCCGATCACGACCCGACCACTTCCAGCACCTCAGGTGCGTCGGGTGCATCCGGTGCATCGACTGCGTCCGGCACGCGGGGCACGTCGAGCCGCGCCGCGTTCCCCGGTTGCGAGCACTCCATCCTCGACTGGACCCACACACCGCCGTCCGCGTTTCCCGGCGACCTCACCGGCGCGTCGGACGCGCGGGTCGGCGCGAAGAGCCGCGCGTTCCGATTGAAGCTCACCTTCTCGGAACCGATCGTGCCGGGCTCGCTGAAAGTCGCGATCATCGACGACCGAGATGGAGGGGTCGACCTCGGTACGCCCACGGCCGTCGGCCGCCGGATCAGTCCCGAAGACGAGTTCACGTTCGACTTCGAGCTGAGTCGCAAGGAGTTCGACTTCGCCGGTTGGAAGCCGGGCGAGGAGCGCCTCTTCAAGCTGTCGGTCGACGCGAAGGACTATCCCGCGCACGGTGCGCAACGAGGCCTCGATGCCAACGGCGATGGCGCGCCCGATGCCGAGGACCTCAATCACACCTTCTCGATGCGGCTGCTCGAGGATGACGCCCGCGTCGAGATCACGGGACTCGGCGTGCACCCCTCGCCGGTCGCACCGGGCGGCGAACTCGTGCTCGATGTCGGCTATCGCGTCACCGGCGCGGCGGAGGGTGACGAGGTCGCGTTCGATCTGTTGCATCGCATCGAGGGTGAGGGCTACCACGACGAGTGGACGACCTCACACCGGTCGCGCAACGTCGAGCGCGGATCGCTCGAGATCCGGCGCCCGATCGACGACCACGCGCCGCCCGGCACTTACGACGACCAGGTCGGCGTCGCGATCGAGGACGGCGAGCGCACGCCCGACGAGTGGCACCAGCCGTTCGAGGTGGGCGGTGGCGCCGCCTGGATCGGCGCGGTCACGGCTACGGTCGAGCCGGCCGGCCCGTTCGTCGAAGCCGCGGCGATGAAGCTGGTGACGAAGTTCGGGCTGGAAGGCGTCACGGGTGATGCTCCGCTCGCGGTGACGGTCGAGCATGGCGTGCTCCATCCGTCGGGTGCCGACGTGACGTTCACGCAGGAGCTCGAAGTAGCCGGCGCCGGCCCGCATCGCGCGGAGCTCGACTTCACCATTCCGCCCGATTTCCCACACGGGACGTGCCTCTATCGCGGAACCGTGCGACTGGCAGCGACCATCGCGGCGGCATCAGCAACCGCATCGACCACTGCACCCGCCGACGCTGTCGACTCGCCCGGCAAAGGCCCGGTCGAGCGCGGCGCCGAGACGTCGTTCATCTACCACCCGTCGCTCTTCAAGATCGAGTCACTCGAGGCCACACCACCACAAGCGCATCCCGGCAGCGTCGTCGAAGTGAAAGCGCGCTACCACATGGTCGCGCTCGCACCCGACGAGGAACTCCCGGTCAAGGAGCAGTTCGAGCTCGACGGCCATCCGATCGGCGCCGCGGTCGAGACCACTCGCGGCGCGCGCGAAGAGCCGTACGAGTCGACGCTCCGCATCCCGATCGACGTGCTGTTCGCCATGGGACGCCACACTGTGCGCTTCGAGCTGACCTCGACCGGAGAGACGACGGTGACCGCGGACACGGCATTTTCGGTCTCGCTGGTCGAAGTGATCGGCGCAACCGTCGAACCGGAGCTCCTCGTCTGGCCGGCGCTCGGCGACGCGCGGGTCGTCGCGACGACGCGCTATCAGGTCTTCGCGCCGACGCCCGCCATTCCGGTCGACGTCTTGGAGAGCCATCTCATCGCGACCGAGCTGCGCGCCGGCCCGACCGCGGCGCAACACGTGAAAGGCGACAACGCGGTCGCGACCGCGACGCTCGTCCTCGATCCGGCCAAGGACGTGGGGACGCGGACCTATCGCGGGGAGATCGAGCTCGTGTCGGCGGGGCGCGATCCCGCCAGTCGCATCGTCGCGGCGGGCGAGGCGAAGTTCACGGCCGTGCGCGTCCGTTGCTCGCGCTTCTTCGTCGCGGCCGACGAGGCCGGCAACGAGCCACGCACCGACTTCGCTTTCGGCGAGCACGCCTATCCCGCGGTCGAGGTCGACCTCTCCGCCCCCGGCTTCACCGGCGAGCTCGACTCGGAGCTGTCGTTGAAGTTGACCGCGCCCGATCGCCGCGTCGTCCCGCGCTCGCGCAAGGGCCGAGTCGCGGCAGGGCGGTCGATCGTCACGCTCCCGCTCGAGCTCACCGAAAAACTTCCGGCCGGCACGTGGAGCGTCACCGGAACGCTCAAGGTGAAGGACCAGGAGTTCCCGCTGCCGGGTCCGATCACGTTCGACCTGCAACCGATCCAGATTCGCGCCTTCTATCCAGTGCTCGCCGACGGTGACGACGCGCGCAAGCACCACTGGATGCCAGGCGACGCCTTCCACTTCCGGCTCGACTACAAGGTCGCGGAATCGCTGATCGCGACGAACCACGAGGCGAGGATCGAGATCCTCCCGCTGCGGCCCGACGGCAGCAGCAGCGCGCCGCTGGTCCACGTCGACAAGCTGCCGCGTGGGGAACGGCCCTGGTGGCAGCCGCTCGCGACGAAGCCGACCTCCTTGCCCGGCCGCTGGGCGGTCGAGGCCATCGTCAAGGTGGGCGAGAAAGAGGATCGCGCGAAGACGTTCTTCACGTTGTCGGTGATGAAGCTCGAGGACTTCTTCGTCTTGAACCAGGAGGGCGTGCGCACCCAGAAGTTCAAGAAGGACGACGTGATGAACTTCGTGGCGCGCTACGAGATCGGCGAGCAGGCGTTCCTGGTCGGACGCGAGGTGCAAGCCGAGTTCACGCTCATCGATCCCGCGGGCCGCGTGGCGACGATCGCCCGCCGGACGCACGATCGCGCCGGCCACTACCCGCTCGCAGGCGACAAGCCGGTGCTGGTGCGCGTGCGATCAGAGACCCAGAAAGGGCGCTGGACGGGCCAGCTGCGCCTGACGGTCGATGATCTCGAGGAGGTCGCACGTCGCAGCATCGACATCCAGGTCTCGTTCGCCGACCGGCTCGAGGAGCTGCGCGCAAAGGGGCTCGACCTCGTCTTCGTCGTCGACGCCACGAGCAGCATGGGCGGCGTCATCGGCTCGGCGAAGGCGCGGCTCGGGTCGATGGTCGACCTGCTCGAGGAGATCGTCCCCGACTTCCGGCTCGGGATCGTCGCGTTTCGCGATCGCGGCAAGTCGAACGGCTACGTCGTGCGCAGCGCGGCGCTGACCACCGACCGCGCGCAGAGCCGCCGTTTCCTGGCAGGCATCAAGGCGGCGGAGGGCGGCGACGTCGAAGAGGCGGTCGAGGAAGGCGTGCGGTGCGCCGCAGGCATGTCGTTCCGCGCCACCGCGGAGAAGGTGATCGTGCTGGTCGGCGACGCGGCGCCGCACACGCGCGATCTCCCCAAGGCGACCGCGTCGGCGGCGGGCTTCGCGCGGCGCGGTGGAAAGCTGCACGCTCTCTACAGCTCGAGCGCCGCCATGAAGTCCTTCAGTGCGATTGCGGCGGCGGGCGGCGGAAAGTCCTTCCCGTTGGAGGCATCGGAAGAGGTCCTCCAGAAGGTGCTCGAACTGACGATCGGCCCGGAGTGGGCGGCCGATCTCGGCGCGTTGCGGCGGCAGATCGAGGAGCGCAAGGCGCGTGCTGCGACCGCCAGCCATGGAGGCGGTTGAGTTCGGCTGCCGATAGGACTCCGACGTGGGCGCGCCGTTTCGCCTCGCATCCGCAGGAGCTCTGCCGTGTCGATCGTGAGCCAGAAGACCGTGTCGTTCGCCGGATCCGTCGTCGTGCTGCTCCTGCTTGGCGCGTGCAGCACGCCACTGCGCCAGTACGAAGGGATCGATCGCACCTTCGTCGGGGGGATCAATCGCGTCGCCGTGATGAACTTCGGGCCCTACGTCCAGGTCCCGCCGGCACCACCGGTCAACCCGGCGTATCCGGCCAACCCGGCCTATCCCGCCAACCCCGCGTACCCGAGCAATCCGGCTTATCCCGCCAACCCGGCCTACCCGGCCGGCTCACCGCCGATGAATCCGGCGCTCGGCGCCGGTGTCGGCGGACCCATGGTGGGTGGCGCCGGCATGGCAGGCGCCATGGTGCAGGGCGCTCCCAATGCACAGGGCGCCAACCCCTTGGCGGCGCTGTTGCAGGAGCCGACGCCCGACGCACAGTTGCTGCAGTCGGCCGTGGAGTCGGAGCTGGTGCGCGTCGGCAAGGCGCGCTTCGACGTGATCGAGCGTGAGCGGTTCGACCTGCTCATGCGCGAGAAGTCGATGAACGACACCGAGTTCAAGGACCAGTCGAAGATGAACCTGATGGAGCTCGGCGAGAAGATCGGCGTCGACGCCTACGTCACCGGCTCGATCGACCAGATGAAGCTCAATCCCAAGCAGAAGCAGTGGGAGATCGTCGCGCGCGTGAAGGTCATCGACACCCGGGCGTCGAAGGTCTGGTACAACGAGATCTTCGTCGCGCACGGTGTGGACCGCACCGAGGCCGTCCGCAAGTGGGCGAAGCTCGTCGGCAGGGCGCTCTCGGAAGAGAGCTTCGAGGTCGACCTCAAATACTGAGCGCAACCGGCCGAAGCCCGCTGCGATTCTTGTTCACACTCTGAGCCACCGGCCATGACCAGAATTGCCAAGCTGTGGCGAGGTGCCAACTCGCGCGGGTGGCTCGCGACGGCGCTGTTGCTCGCCGCCTGCCACACCACCGCGAGCCCGCACGC
>CAYRQC010000307.1:0-3486 GCA_964426265.1 uncultured Phycisphaerales bacterium
CCGCGCTCGCTGTCCTGGCCCGTCAATCGGATCCGGATTCCCTGTAGTGAAAGCGTCGCCAGCGCGAGCGCTTCCGCCGCCGACCAGTCGAGTTGCTGCTCGCCGCGCGCCATCGCGCGCCGCTGGTCGAGCAGCCGCGCAATCTTGGCGTGCGGCCGGAAGCCGTCCGGCACGCGCGCCAACTGCTCGAGCAACCGCACCAGCTCGGCGCGCGCCACTCCGGTGTCGACTTCAGGCGCCTGCGCATCGGCGCCGCCGAGATAGCCATCCCACAGACCGCCCGGCAGGTCGAGCTTCTGCACGTACTCGCGGCTGCGCGCCACCGAGAGCTCGCGTTCGAGCAGTGCGCGCCGCTCGGCGACGATCGCATCGGCCTCCTCGCGCGTCACCCCACCCCGGTCGAGCAGGTGGTCGAGATAACCCTCGCGCACCGACTTGCGGCGCTGGATCGCCTGGTAGAGCAAGGGCTGCGTGAAGGTCGGCTCGTCACCTTCGTTGTGGCCGCGAAGTCGGTAGCAATACATGTCGAGCACGACGTCGCGCCCGAAGGCCGCCCGGAAGTCGAGCGCCAGCTTCACCACCTGCGCGACCGCCTCCGGATCCTCGCCGTTCACGTGGAAGATCGGCACCTGCAGCATCTTCGCGATATCGGTTGCATAGGTGCTGGAACGCGACTGCTCGGGTGGCGTCGTGAAGCCGATCTGGTTGTTGACGACGACGTGCAGCGTGCCGCCCGTGGTGTAGGCCGGCAACTCGGAGAGATTCAGCGTCTCCTGGACGATCCCCTCGCCGGCGAACGCCGCGTCGCCGTGAATCAACAGCACGAGCCCCTTCCCGTGGCCGCGGTCGCCGACACGATCCATCTTGGCCCGCATGCGCCCGAGCGCGACCGGGTTCACGAACTCGAGGTGGCTCGGGTTGAAGCAGAGCGAGAGGTGGAGCTTGCGGCCCGCGGCCGTGGTCCAGGTCGAGCTGTGGCCGAGGTGGTACTTCACGTCGCCGCCGCCGAGGTTCAACTCGGCATCGACATCCTCGAACTCGCGGAAGATCTGGCGCGCCGACTTGCCGAGGATGTTGACGAGCACATTGAGGCGCCCGCGATGCGCCATCCCGATCACCACCTCGTCGACGCCCTGTTGGCCGGCCTTCTCCAGCGCCAGATCGAGCAACGGGATCAGCGACTCCGCGCCCTCGAGCGAGAAGCTCTTGGCGCCGACGAACTTCTTCTGGACGAACTCCTCGAAGATCACCGCGTCGTTGAGTCGCGTGAGGATGCGCAACTGCTCGGTGCGGCCGAGCACCATGTGGTTGCGCGACGCTTCCATCCGGTCCTGGAGCCAGTGGCGGACCGCGAGATCGTCGATGTGCATGAACTGCGCGCCGATCGAGCGGCAGTAGGTGTCGGTGAGGCGCTCGATGACGCCGCCCACGGTGAAGGGGCCGTCACCCGCGATCGTCTCGCGCGACACGGTGCGTTCGAGGTCGCCGGCGCCGATGCCCCAGAACGCCGGCTCGAGCTCGGCCGGCTTGCTGCGCGTGCGACCGAGTGGGTCGAGCTCCGCGACGATGTGGCCGCGCACCCGGAAGTTGCGGACGAGCTGATCGACGCGGTGCTGGAGCGCCTCGGCGCCGCCGTCGCCCTGAGCCGGCAGTTGTGATGACAGTGATGTCGATCGTGACTGCGGTCGTGATCGCGGCGCTGATGAGATCGGTGCCGTGGCGGAAGGCGAAGCCGCGGTCGTGATGGGGCGCGCCGCGACACGGTTGGCTGCACGCGCCGCAAAGAGGCTCGCCGCACGCGTTCGTGGACCGCTCTCGCCGTGGTACCGGCCGTCGTCGGCGCGCAACGCCGCAAACCAGCGTTGCCACTGCTCATCGACCCGCGTCGGCTCCGCGAGCCACGCGCGGTAGAGCTCTTCGACGAATGGCAAGCTCTCGGACGAAGCAGCGACCTCGGCGGGAGTCATCCTCGCTCAACCGCCGCCGTTGTCAGCGCCGCCGTCGCCATGGTCGTCGTTGTCGTCGTCTTCGCCGGTCTTGCCGCTGCCGTCGCCGCTTCCATTCCGGCCGCCCGGTCGCCGGCGCCGCGGTGATCCACCGCCGCCCGACCGCTCCGCCGCACCGTCACCCTCGTCGTCGCCCTCGGCTCCATGCCACATCGGATCGGGCGCGTCGGCCGGTCGATACCACTCGACGAAGGCACCCGCCATCTCGTTCCAGATCTGCGGTCCGCCGACGACCCGCTTGCCAGGATCGGTGTTGAAGGGGTTCTTGTCGCTGTTGTCGAAGTAGGTCACCAGGCGGATCGTCGTCCCCTTCTTCACCGCGATCGGATGCTCGAACTCGTAGGCGAACTGCCAGTTGGGGTTCCAGGTCGGAAGGTCGAGCGGATGGATGGTCGTGCCGTCGGGCTCGATCAGCTCGGAAGTGAACGCCTTCCCGCGCAGGTGCATGTGCGGGATGATCCGCCGGATCATCGCGGGGAAGGGGAACTTCCACTCCGAGACGATCTTGAAATCGTCACAGTGCGGTGGGATGTCGATCTTGTCTTCCCGCGGGCGCACGATCCGACCGCTCACGCGGTACTTGGGTGGTTGCTTCGCGAACTTGAAGCCGATCTTCGTGCGCTCCTTCACCTTGGTCCCGTTGGGTGTGTAGTGGAAGTTGAAGGTGATCGCCACACCCTTGCGCAACAGCAGCGCCTGGTCGTCCGGAAAGAAGGTCGCGCCGCGCCCAGGCAGGTAGGAGTCGATGAACTCCTGGTAGCGCTCTTTTCGATAGGTCGCGTGGGCGAGGATGTGGTGGCAGATCTCCGGATGCTCGCAGCGGATCTGGATCGCCTGCACCCAGACGTCGTGGTCGAGCTTGGTGTCGGCGGCGATATTGATGTAGTCGACCACGCCGGCCTCGGGAATGTCGTAGGTACGCGGCGACTCGACGATCAGGTCGGGCTCGAAGGCCCAGCCGTCGTTGAAGGTTTGCGGCGGCGGCGCATCCTTCGAATCGCCGACGGGGCAACCGGCCTGCATCCATGCGAGCAGATCGCGCTTCTCTTCCGGCAGCAGGCGCGTGTCGTGCAGGAATGGGCCGCTCTCGGGCGACGCAAACCATGGCGGCATGATCCCGGCAACGACGACCTGGCGGACCATCTTGGACGCACCGGAGAAATCGTCCGCGCTCATCAGCTCGAAGTCGGCGGCCCCGCCCTTGCGATGGCAACGCTGGCAGCGCTCCTGGGCGATCGCCTCGATCCGGCCGTGCCAGGTGGGCGGCGCGGCAGTCGTCTCGGTGGAAGATCCGGCAGTCTGGTCGGCGTTCGATTCAGCGGGCGGCTCGATCGTGAAGTCGAGCGCGCAGCCGGGCGCGGTCATCGCCGCCACTTCGACGCGCTCGCCCTTCAGCACCGCGTCGAGCGCATTCTCGAGGTACTTCTGGGTCGGCGCCGGCTTGGTGACCATGCCGCG
The DNA here is from genome assembly GCA_964426265.1 of uncultured Phycisphaerales bacterium. Classification (GTDB taxonomy): domain Bacteria; phylum Planctomycetota; class B15-G4; order B15-G4; family SIAN01; genus SIAN01. Next base: position 3,465 of record CAYRQC010000307.1, read on the forward strand.
CCCGATCTGGTCGTCGATCGCG
>CAYRQC010000308.1:0-6870 GCA_964426265.1 uncultured Phycisphaerales bacterium
CAGCGGCGTGATCAGCGCCGACAGGTCGATCGGCTCCACCATGAACTTGCCGCGTCCGGAGTAGGCAAGCAGGTGGTTGGTGAGCTCGGCGGCGCGCCGCGCGGCGTGCTCGATCTGGCGCACGCTCTCGAGCGCCGGCGAGCTCTCGTCGAGCTCGGCGGCCGCGAGGCTCGCGTAGCCAAGCATGCTCATCAGGAGGTTGTTGAAGTCGTGGGCGATGCCGCCGGCGAGGACGCCGAGGCTCTCGAGCTTGCGCGAGTGCTGCAGCTCGGTCTCGAGGCGGCGGCGCTCCTGCTCGGCGAGCTTGGTGTCGGTGACATCGAGGATGTAGCCGTCGTAGTGGGTGATCGCGCCGGCCGCGTCGCGCACGATCACCGTGCGGTCGTAGATGTGGCGCGCCTCGCCGTTCGGCTTGACGATGCGGTACTCCTGCACGAACGACGGCACGCCGCTCCGGCTGTGTTCGGTCACCTCATTGGCGACGCGTGTGAGGTCGCCGGCGTGGACGATCTGCGCGTACGGGATGCGGCCAGAGGTGAAGTCGCGCGCCGAGTAGCCGAACTGGCTGACGTTCGGCGAGACCGAATCGACGGGCCAGCCAGTGGTCGCCACCCAACGAAACACGGTGACCGGCCCATCCAGGAAAAGCTTCTGGACGCGGGCGAGTTCGGCGGTTGGATCACTGGAGGAATTCGAAGGCGGCAACGGCCGGACTCCCGACGCGGCGTGGGTGGGTCTTCTACCACTCACAACGAAAGTGGGGGGAGAGGTCGAACCGCCGGCGCGGGAAGATCCTGAAGGCGGGGAAGCGGAACATGTCACGGAGACGACATCTTTGGGGTGGCGATCCCGTCACGACGGCGGCCTGGAGTGAGATTCAGCGTGAGAAGCCGGTGTTCGTCACAAACGGTGCGTTCGACGCGTGAATCGGGGCCTCGTGTACAGGGGACGTTTGAACCGGAATCGCCGGTGGCGGAGTGAGGGGTCGCGGAGGTTCGACCGGCGTTGACGATGGAACGATCCCTCGATGCTGCGGCTCTCCTGGTCGATCAGCGCTGGCTGGTCGGACTCGCGCGCGGCCTCGTCGGTGACGAGCAGGCGGTCGACGATGTCTTGCAGGAGACACGACTTCGGGCGTGGCGCACGCCGCCGAGTGATGGCGATCGTGCGGGCGGTTGGTTGCGGCGAGTCGCGCGCAATGTGGCGTTGCGGATGCGTTCGAGCGAGGCGGCGCGCCGCGTGCGCGAGAGTGCCGTCGCGCGGCCGGAGCGCACCGTCGCGACCGACGAGCTGGTCGCGCGGGTCGAGCTGCAACGCGCGGTGGCCGACGCCGTGCTCGCACTCGAAGAGCCCTACCGCGCGGTGATCTTGCACCGTTTTTTCGACGAGCTGCCGCCACGCGTGATTGCGGAGCGGCTCGGCGTGCCGGTCGAGACCGTGCGGACGCGGATCAAGCGCGGGCTGGCGCAATTGCGCGAGCAGCTCGATCGCCGCTACGGGCCGCGCGATTCGTGGGCGGGGATGCTGCTTCCCGGCCTGGCGTCGTCCACCGCGTGGTCGACAGGAGTGGGCGTGATGAGTGGCTCTTCGAAGGTCGTGGCGGCGGCAGGGATCGCGCTGGTGATCGGGGTCGGCGCGTGGCAGATCACGGCGCCGAGCGGTGGGGACGGCGCGGAGTCCGCGGCCGGAAGAGCGGACGTCGCCGCCGCAGTCGACAACAGCGCCGATGGCGTCCCGTCCGCGCCGGTCGACAATCTGCAAGAGCTGGTCACCGCGGATCGCTCGCCGAGCGGAGCGAGCGAGCGAGCGAGCGTCGAACCAGTCGGCGAGCCGATCCTCTACGAGCGCGTGCGCCTGGTCGGTCGCGTGGTCGACGCGGAGACGCGGGCGCCGGTGGCGGGTGCGCAGGTGACGCTCCGTTACTACGGACGCCGCGTCGAGCGAAACGCCGATCGGAACGTCGCGGAGATCGAGGTCGAAGCGCAGTCGAAAGAGGACGGCTGGTACGAAGCGATCGCGGCCGCGGTCACACACAACTACTACTCCGGCGAAGTGACGCATCGCGATTACGCGTGCGCTACGCTCAATCCTGACCGGTTCGAGTTCTCCAAGCCGCAGGTGCGTGGCGAGCGCGACGGGCTCCAAGCCGAGCTCGAAGAGACACTCCTCTACCGCGGCACGCTCGTCTCGGGGCGGGTCGTCCTGCTGCCCGATCGCACTCCGGTCGCCGATGCCGAGCTCTTCTCGCGGGACCGGACCGGTGTCGCGCCCAACGAGTTCGCGCTCGATTCGGCGCAACCCGCCGGCCGGTCACGCGCGGACGGGAGCTTCGAGCTCGCGCACCGACTGGTTGCGAATCGTGGCCCGCTGGTCCTCTATGCCGTTTCCGCGGGGCGCATCGGTTTCGCGCTCCTGCGTCCCGAGCGCAACCGCGATCGGCTCGACGAGTTCGAGATCGCGATCGAGCCGCAAGGCTCTCTCGACGTGCGCGTCGTCGATGAGCAGGGCGCTCCGGTCGCGAACGTCGCGCTGACCGCCTATCCGACCTTCCCGCCTTTTGGCGGCCGTGACTACCGGCCGGAAGAGCCGCCGCGACCGTTGATTCGTGAGCCGATCTGGCAGGCGCTCTTCCTGGCGACGACCGACGGCGATGGCCGCGCGCGTTTCCCGTCGCTGCCCGAAGGCCGCAACGATCCGCTCTTCGAGAACCAGGTGGGCCATCCGCAGAGCTACCGCATTCACGCGGTCGCCGAGGGGTGGCCCGCGATTTGGGAAGGGGTGCTGATCGCGCGTGGCAAGAACTCGGAGCTCGAGATCGAGCTGCGCCGCGAGTGCGTCTGTGCCGTGCGCGGGCGGATCAGCGATGACGATGGGGGGCCGATCGCGGATGCAGTTGTGCGCGTCGAGGGCTTTTCGGCGACGCGAAGTGATGGCGACGGTTGCTATGTCACAGCGCAGCGGCCGGGTCCACTCGGTGAGGTCGACGCCAAGGTGGAAGCCGCCGGCTTCACGCCGGGCGACTACGGTGCGACGCGCAGTTGGGTGCGCTCACGCCTGGTCACGCGGCACGACGATCCGGCGCTGCCACCGTGCGAGGAGTTCGAGCTCGACTTCAAGCTCGCGCGCGCGTCAGCCGTGCGAGGCCGTGTCGTCGACGAGGACGGAGGGCCGATCGCCGACGTCGAGGTGCGCGCGACCGGGATCGATCAGGCCGAGCAGCGCTGGGTGAAGCTCGAGGCGATCGGTGGTGCGACCGGCGCCGACGGCACCTTCGTGGTCGAGGGAGTCTCGGGCGATTTCCTCTCGCTGGAGGTCACGCCGCCCAAGGGCTTCCTCGAGCCGTTCCCCATGCGCATCCGTCCGGGCGAGCAGGGAATCGTCGTGACGCTGCTGCACACGCCGGTCGCGACCGCGCGCCTCGTCGCCACGATCGTCGATGCCACGACCGATCAACCGATCGACCCGGTGACCGCCTACGTGTGTCCGCTCTCCACGAGTGCTTCGACGATGCCGATGGCGACGTGCGCGCCCGGCGAGGTCACCGCCGGTGCGCTCTTCGTCGGCGAGTGGGAGCTGGTGGTCCTCGTGAACGATGGTCGCCGGAGCCGCACGCGCTTCACGGTGACGCGGCCCGATGAAACCGTGCAGGCGAGAATCGCGATCGGCGTGGCGGCGATCGTGGAAGGTGTGCTCTTTCTCGACGGCAAGCCGTTCCATCCCGGTGCCGCGCGCTGGTGGGTTTGGGTGCGCCCCGGTTCGAACGACAGCAGCGATTCCGGCCACGCGATCGACGCCGACGGCCGGCCGGTGAGTGGAGTCACCGATGGTTGTGCCGTCTTCGACGCCGAAGGCCGTTTTCGCGTCGGCAAGTTGACCCCCGGCATGCCGATCCGTTTCGTGATCGCGAACGACGACGCCGCCGGTGCCGAGGTGACCGTGCAGCTCACGCCCGGCGAGACGCGCCGCGTCGAGTTTCATCTGGCGAAGCCCGCCAAGGTGCAATGGCGTCTCGCGGAATCGCTCCCGCCCGGCCGCATCGTCATCGAGACCGCGCACGACGAGGAGGTTTTCGCACGGCTCCTCGACGTCCCGAGCGGTGCCGCGGGTTCGCTGCTCGGCCTGGAGCGGGTAGGCCACGGCCGCCTCCACTGGCGCGCCGAGTTCACCTCGTCGATTGCGTATCCACCCGAAGTGCGCGTCGCCGAGGGCGAAGTCGATCTGGCAGCGGGCGAGGCGGCGATCGTCGACATCGGCGGGTTCGAGTGAGCGCCTGAGCAAGACTCCGACCGTCGTACCGATCCGTCGTACCGATCCGGGGTTCCTACGCCGATGTTTTCCGCACACCACCCGACATTGTCCGCGGCGTCGGCGTCGCGACGAAGAAGAGCTCCTCCCCGACGGTGAGTGTGCGTGAGGTCCAGCCTCTCGGCGCGAGCAGCGCGCGCGCGAACTCGCTGTAGTTGGCCTCCATCCCCTTGTCGCGCCGTCCAAGCGAGAGCGTCGGAAACGACAAGACGATCACGCGGGCGTCGAGCCGATCGAGCAGGCGAGCGGTCGCGCCCTTGTACTGCCGTTCGAGTGTGGGGAGCAGCTTGAGGAGGAGCGCAACGTCGGCGCGCGGCAGCGGCGCATCGCCGAGCAGATCGAGCGTCGCCGTCGTGCCCGCTTGGCCGATCCGGCGGAAGAGTCGCCCGACCAGTGCGAGCAGCCGGACATCGAGATCGACCGCGAAGTAGGGCACTTCGCGCGGCAGTTCCATCCACGGCAGCGCGAACGGGTGGAGCCCACAGCCGAGATCGAGCACACTCGCGGGAGGGCCGGTGACTTCGCGCAGTTGGCGATGGAGTTCACGGAAGGTCGCGAGCCGCTCCCGGGTCGAGGCGTGGCTCGCGAGAATCCGCAAGCACGCCGCCTCGATGGCCGCGGGCGTCGCGTCGGCGCCGAGCGCGTCGAAGTCGCGTTCGGCCGTGTCGAGCTCGCGGGTTTGCAGGAACGCCGAGTGCATCTGGTGGAGCGCCGTCTTCGCGCGCTTCACCGCGTCGCGCGGCCGCGGATCGATGGCGAGCGCCTCGCGGGCGACGCGCAGAAGCACTTCTGGTGCGACGTCGCGGTACTTGCGTGACGTGTGCAGCTCGTCGAGCAGCAGCTCGAGTGGCGCCGGTCGCGACGGCTTCACCTCGGCGATTCCAGCATGTCGGTGGCGCCGTGATGCCGGTCGCTCCACTGCGACGACGACTCCGTCATGCTGGCGTCCCGCCTGCCGCGCGCTCGCCCCGCAGCTCCTTCATCAACCGTGCATAGAAGCTCAAGTTGTGCAGCGTCGCGAGCCGCAGCCCGAGCGGATCCTTCACCTGCCAGAGGTGGTGGAGGTAGCCGCGCGACCAGCGCGCGCAGGTCGGGCACGGGCAGCCGGGCTCGAGCGGCTCGTCGGCGACCGCGTGCTTTTCGTCCCCGAGGTAGAGGTGTTCGTACCACGGTGGATCGTTCACCGATGCGCACTTCGTCTGCACGCCGCCGAGGCGCACGTAGAGCCGTCCGTGCCGCGCGTCGCGCGTCGGCAGCACGCAATCGAAGAGCGTGTAGCCGCGCCGCGCCGCCGCCACCAGGTTCTCCGGCTTGCCGATCCCGAGGCCCCAGAGCGGTTGGTCCTTCGGCGCCAGCTCCGCGACCAGCGCCACGCTCTCGACGAGCACGCCATCCTCGCGCACCGGCCAGCCGCCGAATGCATAGCCATCGAATCCGATCTCGAGCAGCCGTGTCGCGCACTCGCGGCGCAGCGCCGGATCGTCGCCGCCCTGGATCACCGCGAGCAGCGGCCACGCGCGTCCCGTCTCGTCGGCCACGCGATCGCGCGTCGTCTTGCACTCCGCCGCCCAACGCACCGTGTGCTCGACGCTCGTCCGCTGGTCGGCGGCCGGCTCCTCCGGTCGCGTGCAGTGGTCGAGGCAAACGAGCAGGTCGGCGCCGAGCTTGCTTTGCCAGCGGATGCACTTCTCCGGTGTGAGCAGCGCCGTCTCCTCGCCCTTCGATCGCCAGCGAATCCCCTTGTTGCTGGCGCTCCCTTCGTATGCCCCGCTCGCCAGCAGCGACAGGATCTGGAAGCCACCCGAGTCCGACAGCACCGGCCCATCGAACCCCATGAACCGATGGATCCCGCCGAGCCGCTCTACTGCCCGCGTTCCCGGCGCGCGCGCCAGGTGCCAGGTGTTCACACAGACCGCTTCGACCCCGACCGCCGCGAGGTCTGTTGCGTCGACTGTCCGCACGACTCCCTTGGTGGCGTCGGGGAGGAACGCTGGGAGTGCGAGCGGGCCGTGGGCGGTGGGGAGGATGGTCATTGTTGGACGAAATTCTCTACGCGGCGACGTGAACGAATTGTTCCATCCAGTGCGCCGGATCTTCGACTCGTCCCGACAGCGGCACTGCGAGTAGCGCCAATTCAACGCAGCGCGCTCCCGACCGAATACGTGCTCGTGATGTGACTCGGTTTCTTGCGGCGAGCTCTGCCCAGACGTTCGGCGCCGCCGGATAGACGAGACACGCGACGATACGTGCAGCATCGAAGAGCGTCGAGTACGCCAGCGCCTGAAGGACATCAGCGCGGTGTTGCTCCCGTAGCGAATCGTCGGCACCGCTCCAACCAAGCCGCTCGATCTGTTCCGCGTGTCGTTTGTACTTTGCATCCAGCACGACGACGGTGTCGCCGCGATCGAGAACCAAGTCCGGCAGCAGCGACCGCTGCGAGCCCAATGACGGCGGCTTCCAATCGATTGGAACGCGAGTCTCCTCGCGGCGTCCGACACGTAGGCGCGCGCCGACCCGTCGAGCTGCGTGCTCGGCGATCGCTTCCACCCACGATTCGAAGAAGAC
>CAYRQC010000309.1:0-5041 GCA_964426265.1 uncultured Phycisphaerales bacterium
GGTGACGGCGGAGGCCACGTCGCCGGTACGCGTCAGGAGATCGGCGCGGTGATAGGCCGCGGCGACCAACGCGAGGCCGCCCTGTTGCTGTCCCGCCTGCCACTCGCGATCGATCCACTCGCCCGCTCGTTCGATCATCCCGAGATCGGCGCAAGCGATGCCGAGCTCGCCCGCCGAGCGCGCCCGCGCCTCGGGTGTGACGCTCCGCTGCCACGCCTGCTCGAGCAGCTCGACGCACTCATCCCAGCGACCGAGCCGCCGCAGCACGACGGCCGCCTTGAGCCGCGCCCACTCGTCGACGCCGGTCGGCGCGCGCAGCGACGGAAGGAGCGCGTCGATCCGGCCCGCCGCCTCGCCGAGCCGACCGCATTGGACGAAGGTGTCGAGCAGATCTCCGATCACCGCGCTGCGCAACAACGGCTCCGCGACCGACTCCGCCAGCTCGGCGAGCGCGTCGAAGAGCTCCGCCTCCTCACTTGGCGAGCGGCGGCTGCGGAAGGCGTGGCGATGGAAGTCGCTCGCCGCGCGCAGCGCGAGCCGCGCCATCGCGCTGCGGCTCTCCGACGACGATCCGGTCCGCGCGGCCGCGATCGCCTGCTCTCCGGTCAAGCCGGCGGCGATGCCGCGCGCCGCGGCGTGCAACGCGGCACGACGCGTGAGCGATCGCCCGCTCTGCGCGCCGAAAAGAAGGATGGCACGGCGCAAAGTGGCGGGGTCGTCGAGCGCGAGCCTCTCGCTCGTCAGCATCTCGCCCCAACCATCGACGGCGGCGGCGACGTCGAGCGGCGCCTCGTCGCCGGGCGGCGCGCGCGCGACTGCAAGCGCCTCGACGACCACGCCGTGCAGGACGGCGATCAGCTCCGCCGGCGCCTGCTCGCGCTCTGCATGATCGGCGAGTAGCGCGGCGAGCTCCTCGAATGGCGCCGGCAGTCGGCCGCCGCGCAGCAGATCGGCGACCACCTCGGCATGGGCGAGCAGCTCGGACGGATCGATCGCCGGCCGCCAGCCGCCCGCCACGAAACGGTCGAGATCCGCGTGCAGCGCGGCGTCGAAGAGGTCGGGCAGGGGCTCCTCATCGATCGCCTCCAACGCGACGTCGAAGAGCGCGTCGGCCGCGGTCTGCGCGACCGCCTCGTCGGCGTCGTCGAGCTGGAGCTCCAGCGCCTGGATCTGCTGAGCGAGCCGCGTCGCCGGATCCTGCGCCGCCGCGGTTGCCGGCAGCGCGGTGACGGCGATCAGCGCGACCGCTGCAATCCACTCGATCAGCGAACCGACAGCGTGACCCTCGAGGAGCCCTGGAGCGAGCCATCGCGCAGTCGGGCGGCAACCTGCACGACCACCCGATCGGGAAGCTGCTGCAGCTCGGCGGGCGTCGGCGACCATGCGGGCTCCTCGATGCGGCGCCGGAACAGCTCGCGCTCTTGCGACGCCGTCGCGTCGAGAAGCGTGAGCTCGAAGTAGCCGCCAGGCGGCAGGTCGCACTGCCAGGCGACCCGTGCGCCCGCCACGAGCGGCGTCGACGGCAGCTTCCAAGTGAGGACCGGCGCGCCGAGCAGCGGATCGAGGCGCGCGGGGCGGCTCCGCTGCTGCCACCACGGAAGTAGCGCGGCAATCAGCACCGCTGCGGCGAGCGCGATCCAGATCCGCCGCGGTGCGCGTCGCGACCGCGCGAGCTCCGCTTCGATCTCGCGCCGCGCCTCATGAAGCGGTACGGCTGCCTCCCGCGGCGCCGCCGCGATCGTCGCACGCGCCTCCGACCCAGCCCGGTCGAGCGCCTGCATCGCCTCGACCGTCTGCGCGAGCGCCGCGCGGAACTCCGGCGACTCGCGAACGCGCGCGGCAGCTTCCGGAGCGTCGGCCGCGAGCTCTCCCGTGGCGACGCGCAGGAGCAGCTCGTCGTCGCGGCGCGCGTCGTCCTCGGCCGGCCGGTTGCTCATGCCTCTTCCTCCGCGGCGTGCGGCGTGAGCCAGCGCCGCAGCTTCGCGAGCGAACGGTGATAGCGCGTCTTCACCGTGTTGGTCGGGCGACCCAAGCGCTCGCCGATCGCCTCGAAGCCGAGCTGCTCGTAGTGGTGCAGCCGCAGGATCAGGGCGTCATCCTCGGCGAGGCGCGCGAGACCGAGCTCGACGCGCTCCAGGTTGGCGAGGCTGTCGCGCGTCGGCTCCGCGAGTGGCAGCGCCGCCGCCAGCGACTGCTCGCGCTGCTCCTGCCGGCGACGGCGCCGGATCGCGTTGCGCAGCTCGAAGAAGCAGAACTTCCAGACCCACGTCTCGAGCCGCGAGCCACCCACGAAAGTGTCGAGCTTGCGCCAGACCCGCAGCACCGTGTCCTGTGCGAGGTCGGCGAGATCGGCATCGGCGAGCGGCCGCCCGAAGCGGCGGTTGAGAGCGGAGAGCATCGACGGCACGCATCCCATTCGCGCCATGAACGCATCGAGCGCCGCGCCGCCGCTCCGGCGGGCGGCGCGGACGAGATCGGCATCTTCCTGGTGGCTTGACTCGCCACTCATGCAGTAGACGTCCGCAGCAGGGAGGCCCGTTTCGGCAGAATCGGGGATCCTGCGATTGCGCCGATGCTGTCCATGGAGACGACCGCGATTCTGCGGGCACAGTGAGCGGGCCGCAAGCCTCGTTCGGGGGGCACGCGCCACTTCGCTGACGTCGCGAGAGGCATCGCGAACGGTTCGCTACGTCGCGAGCGGGATCCCCGGGTTGAGCGGCGAGGCGGCGAGATCCCCCGCCGCGAGCCCCGGAAACCAGGTGGCGAGGTCGACGCGCTGGTTGTGGTTGCTCGGCTCGGCGACGCGCATGGCGGCGTCGATGTAGATGATCGTCATCACGCGGCGCGGCTGGTCGGTCGCGTTGGCGCCGGCGCGATGGAAAGTCCAGCCGGTGTGCACACTGATCTCGCCGAGCTCGAAGGGCGCTTCGTCCATCGGGAGCTTGGTGGCGAGCAGCGCCTGGCTGATGCGCGCTTCGCTGTCGTCGGAGATCGGCAGGTCGCGGCCGAGGTTCACGTGGTGGCTGCCGGCACTGAAGGCGACCGGGCCCATCGCGAGCGGCGTCGGCTGCAACGGGATCCAGATCGTGCAACTCTTGGTGGTGGTGAGCGGCCAGTAGTACTGGTCGGCATGCCACGGCGTCGGGCCGCCGCCGGCTTCCTTGTAAAGCGCCTGGTCGTGATAGAGACGGACGCCGGCCACGCCCATCAGCTCGGCGGCGATGCGAGCGAGCCGGCTGCTGAAAACGAAGCGGCGCACGCGGTCGCTGCCGGTCCAGAGGGTCATCACCTGCAGGAAGGCGCGCTCGTAGGTCGTCCGCTCATGCATCGGCTTCACGAGCGTGTTGCGACGCGCGACCTCGGCGTCGATCGCGTCGCCGTAGTGCGCGAGCGTCGCGGGCGAAAGGAGACCGGCGAGACGCACGAAGCCGTCGCTGGCGAATCGCGAGACGGCATCGAGCGGCAGGGCGTATCGCTCGTCGAGATCGCGGGAGTCGATCGCAGTCATCGCGTTGCGAGCTTACGGATGGCTTGACAGCGTGCGCCGCCTCGATACCGTTCCGCGCCTCTGACTCATCCAGACCGGCTGAGGGATTGGGCCCTACGAAGCCGGGGCAACCACCGCGCACGCGGAGTTGGTGCCACCTCCCACGGAACGCCGCCAGGCGCGCCGGAAGATGAGTCCAGACCTGCGATCGCGCGACGTGCGTGGTCGGGTCCGGGCTCACCCCGGCCGTCAGCGGCTCCAAGCTCAGGAGCCGGATCGTGATCACAGAACTCGTCTCGCGCGCCCCTTTCGTCTCTCCGCCTGCTGCGAACGCGGCGGTCTCGTCAGGCCCTTCGCCGACCACACCGGGCATCAGCACTGTGCACCTGCTGGGCGCCGGCCGCGTCGGCCAGGCGCTGCTGCGGCGGTGGTCATCGGCGACCCCGCGTCTCGTCGCCGTGAGCGATCGCTCCGGCACTCTCTATGCGCGCGCGGGTCTCGACGCACGCTCTCTCGCCGAGTGGAAGGTGGCAGGCAAGCCGTTCGCCGACCATCCGTGCGCCGCGGGTCTGCCGCTCGACGTCGCACTCTCGGTCGCCAACGCATCGATCGTGATCGATGCCACGGACTCGAACCTGGATCCAGTGGCTCGTGAGTCGTCGGCCCGCCGTGCGTTGACACTGTTGCAACGCGGAAAGCGACTGCTGTTGGCGGCGAAGACGCCGCTCCTGTTGCCGGCGGCGACGCTGCGCGAGTATCGCGAGCAGCTCGGCGTCGCGGCGGTCTTTGGCGGGAGCGGGAGCGCGTGGCTCGCCGACGTTGGCGATCAGCGGCACGACTTCGATGGCTTCGCTTGCGTGCCCAATGCGACGACGACGCTGCTCATCGGTTGGCTCGAGCAGGGCGGCACGCTCTCGGAAGGGCTGGTGCAGGCGCGTGCCGCCGGCTTGCTGGAAGCTGATCCGGCGCAGGATCTCGATGGCCGGGATGCCGCGTTGAAACTGACGCTCGCCGCTCGGCTGGCGTTCGGCCGCAACCTCGAACTCGACGCGATCGAACGCCCCGATCTCACCGCGATCGAGCCGTCATTGCTTCGAGCTCGGCACGCTCGTGGCGCGACCACGCGCCTCGTCGGACGCATCGCGCGCGACGGCAAGGTGACGTTGCGCTACGAGGAGGTGCTGCTCGGCGACCCGCTCGCCGTGCCATCGCAATGCGTCGTCTATCTCTGGCAGCGCGCGGACGGCTCCGCTCGCGTGCACATTGGCCGTGGGCTCGGGCCCGAGGGCACAGCTACGGCGCTGCTCACGGATCTGCGCGCGGCGGTGTCGGCGACCACGGCATCGACCATCGCGGAGTCCCCCACCGCCGCGTCGTCCGCCACCACGCATGCCGCCGACGAGAGGGTCGCGGCGTGAATACCACACTCACACTCTCGCCCGGGACCCGACTCTTCGTCCGCCCCGGTCCTTTCGAGCTCGATCACGACACCGCGCTCCCGGAACTGACGTTGACCTACGAGCTGTGGGGTCGCGACGACGCGCCCGTGGTGCT
>CAYRQC010000310.1:0-4098 GCA_964426265.1 uncultured Phycisphaerales bacterium
GCTGCCGTCGTCAATCGCCGCGAGCTTCTGGACGAACCGCGCGAACTGCTCGACGTGCCAGCGGTTGATCAACTGGTAGGGGCCGCTCTTCTCCGGCCGGTTCTCGTGGTGCGAGAGCTCGTGATGGCCGCCCTTCACGCCGGGGATGAAGCTCATGTCGATGCCCGAGACGGCGTTGCCGAACATGAAAGTGGCGACGCGCGTCGTGTCGGTCCGGAAGGCGAGGACGAGCAGGTCGAGGAGCAGCTCGACGTGCGTCGCGTGATCGGCGGGAAGACCGTCGTCGGGACGCGATGAGGGGTCGATGGCGGCGGCCGACGCGCTCGACAGCTCCCGCTTCGCGCAGCGATCGATGCGGCGCTCGAGGTCGCGCACGGCGTCGAAGTAGTCGGCGAGCTTGCCGCGATCTCCGTGGCCGAGGCGCCCGTCGATCCGCCGCGCGTCCTCGCGCACGACGTCGAGCACGCTCTTCTCCGCCGCGGCCGCACGCATCCCGCCTGCGCGGAAGAGTCGGTCGAAAGCGAGCCGCGGCACGATCTCCTTGGTGCACGGGGTCGTCGGCGTCCGCCAACTGATGTGACCGCCGTAGACCGTCGTGTAGCCCATGTCCTCGACCGGTCGGACCGGCTCGGTGCCGAGCTCGAGTGACGCAAGCGGTGTTGCATCGCCGAGCGCCGCCGCCGCGACCTGGTCCATCGAGACGCCATTCAACAGGTCGCGCCCACCCGTCTTGCGAATCGCGGCACCAGTGAGGAAGGGCGCCGTCTTTGCGTAGTGGCCGTCGCCGTCATGGCTGTTGCGATTCGACAAACCGCAGAGCACGATCACCTCGCGCTGGATCGGCGCGAGCGGCTCGAGGGTCGGCGTGAGCTTCCAGTCGGGGCCGACTTCGGCGGGATTCCAGGCCGGCGGCCAGGCACCGTTGGCCATGTAGAGCACTGCCAACCGCGTGGGACGACGCGACGGCGCAGCGAGCTCGTCCCGCGGACCTCGCATCGCGTGCGCAAGCGACTCGAGCCACGGCAGCGCCACGATCGCGCCCGCGCCGCGCAGGAAAGCGCGCCGGGCCAGCGGTCCACGGTCGGGGCCGCGCACGCCTGATCCACCGATCGTTGCATCCCGTTGCTTCATGGCTCGACGCGAAGGTAGCGGAAGGCGCGGCTCGTGACGATCCCTTCGACAATGCGGGAGAAGCGGCCGCCGTCGGCCTTTGCAGCCGCGGCGATTGCCTCGACCAGCGGCTCATCGGTGAACTCGGGCGGCCGGCCGATCGCGAAGGTGAAGAGGCGGCGCGTGAACGCCCGCAGGAAATCGTCCTCGCGCGTGAGCAACCACTGCTTCAGGCCAACCACACCGTCGAGCCGCGTGCCATCGGCAAGCTGCGCCACCGGATCGATCGGCGCCTTGCCCTCGTGCGTGTCACGCCAGGCGCCGATCGCATCGAAGCTCTCGAGCGCGAAGCCGAGCGGATCCATGCGCGCGTGGCAGGCCGCGCAGCCGGGATCGGCGCGGTGCTGTTCGAGCCGCTGGCGCAGCGTCTGCGCGTCGTCCTGCCGATCGTCCTTGGGCAGCGCCGGAACGACGGCGGGCGGTGGCGGCGGTGGATCGTCGAGCAACGTCTCGAGGATCCACTTCCCGCGCAGCACCGGGCTCGTGCGCAGCGGAAACGACGTGATCGTGAGGATGCTCCCCATGCCGAGCAGGCCGCCGCGCCGGTGGTCGGGCAGCTCGACGCGCGCCATCGCGCCGTCCGCCGGGGCCGGCACGCCGTAGTGCTGCGCGAGCCGGCCGTCGATGAAGGTCGAGCCGCAGTCGAGCAGCTCGACCACGCTGCGATCCTCGCGCACGATCGCGTCGACGAAGCGCGCGGTCTCGTCGTAGAAGGCGTCGCGCAGCCCGAGCCCGAAGAAGCTGCCGAACCGGCGGATGTCGACCGCCACGCTCTTCACGTCGCCGAAGCGCAGCCACTGCGCCGCGAAGTGGTCGGTGAGCGAGCGCGAGCGCGGATCGGCGCGCATCCGTTGCGCCTGCGCCATCAGCACGGCCGGCTCCCGCAACCGCCCGGCGCGCGCCAGCTCGAACAGCTCGGCGTCGGGCAGCGTCGACCAGAGGAAGTAGGCGAGCCGCGTCGCCAGCTCGAAGTCGGTGAGCGGCCGCACACCACCCTCTTCGCGCGCCGGATCGCCGAGCTCGATCCGGAATAGGAACGCCGGCGAGAGGAGGAGCGAGCGCAGCGTCGCGCCGAGCGCCGCGATCGCCGGGACGCCGGCAGTCAACTGCGTGGAATAGAGCGAAACCCGTGATTGCAGCTCGTCTTCATCGATCGCGCGTCGTAGCGCCCGCTCCATCAGCGGCGCGACGATCGCACGCACGGCACTCTCGTCGAGCACGCCCCCGCGCTGCAGGGCCGGCGCGAGCAGCCGTTCGCGCGCGGCGTCGTCGGCGAGCAGCCGATCGACGATCTCGCGGCTCGCATCGGCGTACTTCTCGAAGAGCATCGGCGGCAGCGCGAGGACGTCGCCGAGATCGTCGATGCCATGGGCGATCGGATCGGCGGGGAAGAGTGCGCTCGAGTCGTAGTCGACGCCGAGCAGGTCGTGGATGGTGCGGTCGTACTCGAAGCGGCCGAGGCGCCGCAGGGTGACATGGCCGGGGTCCTGCTCCTCGCCGGGCTCGGGGTGGAAGAGCACGTCGCGCAGCGCGCCGACCAACCGGTCGCGGTCACCATCGGCGAGCGGCGGGCGCGTTGCCGGCGGCATCTTGCGCGCCTCGACCATCCGCACCGCTTTGGTCAGCACGCGTCCCTGCTGGCGGGCACTGCGCCCATCGGTCGCAACCGAGAGGTCGATGCCGCCCTTGAAGGGAGCCACGCCGTGGCAGGCGAAGCAGTGCTGCTCGAGGAGTGGCTGCACTACGGCACGGAATGAGTCGTCGCGCGCGCCGGCGGCGACACCGGCAGCGCTGGCCATCCCGACCGAGCTGCCAAGCGCGAGCACGCCGGCGGCGAGCCGACTCCCGATGCCGTGCCCGGCCATGCGCAAGCTCGTCCTCCTCTCGAAACGATCGAGACCTTCGTGCGTAATAGCAAGCTCGCCGCGTTGCGCGGATCGATCGAAACATTCCAAGGCTTGTCGAAAAAAGGTTCGCATGATCACTGCAAAGGCTGCAAGGATCGTCTCGTTGGCCGTCGCTGCTGCGGCGGGATGTGGCTCGTCACCGACTTCGAGTCGACCATGATGGGAGGGCCGTTCGTCGGGCACGAAGTCGTCGGCTTCGACCCCACGGAAAAGAAGTACCAGGTGAGCTGGGTCGACTCGATGAGCACCAGCTTCACGCTCGGGACCGGGACGTTCGACGCCAAGACGAGCACGTTCCACAGCGACATGCACGGCAAGGAGTCGCTCGCGATCAAGATCAGCTACAAGCGCCGCAAGTGAGGTGACGGGCGCCCTCCGCCTCCCGTGACGGCCTCGCTGCCCCTACGCTCAGGAGCAGGGGTCGCACTGGATGGCGGGGCGTATGGCGGACGGCGAGGTCACAACAGCGCAGGGAGAGCCGCGGAACGCTTCGCGGAACGAGCCGGGCCACACCCGGCCCGCGCGCCGGTTCTCCGGCCTCTCGCTCTCGATCGCGGTCGCCGTGGTCGGCCTCTCGGTGACCGTCATCGTCTTCCTGGCGATGCGCGAGTCGGAGAGCACCCGCGCGCACCAACGCTTCGAGCGACCCGCACGCGCCGCGCTGCGGGAGCTGCAGCGCAACCTCGAATGGGAGGTGATGCTCCTCAGCACGCTCGCCTCGGTGTTCGACCCGACCAGCCCCAATCCGGTCGAGTTCGAGCGGTTCGTGGCGATGAACGAGAAGTACACGCCCGACCTGCTCGCGGTCGAGTGGTTGCAACGGGTGCCGAGCCTCGAGCGCGAGGCGTTCGAGCGCACCGCGTTGCCCGACGGCTCGGGGCACTACTCGATCTTCGAGCTCGACGGTGCCGGTGATCCGCTGCCGGCCGTGCGTCGGCCCGACCACTTTCCGATCACGCTCTGTGCATCGCGGCTCGGTCCCGAGGCGATCCACAACTCGTATGGGCTCGACTTCGCGGCG
>CAYRQC010000311.1:0-7577 GCA_964426265.1 uncultured Phycisphaerales bacterium
TGGCAGCGGGGGCAGGGAGCCCGGCATCGAGCACACCCGGAAACGCCACGACGATCTGCTCGAATGCGGCCGCAGCACCGAACGCCTGGCGCACCGCAGGCCATGCCAACGGACTGCGCGGCAGCCCGTGGCGAACGACGCGCCACCCGGCATCCGACCAGGGGAGACGGCGTTCCCGCAACGCCGAGCGATCGGGGCGAAACGGGCCGATGTCGGTGGCGCGCCTGCGAAAGGCGGCGAGCAGCAGCTCGCGGGCGCTCGCACTCCCGCCGAGCGCCCGCTCCAGCAACGTCGCCCGCAGCTTCGGCAGCTCGACGAGCGCGGCATGGAGATGGAGCGCCGGGGTCGGTGGCCACTCCTCGAGCGCCCGCAACGCCGCGTCGACCTGGTCGGGCCCGAGCTCGGAGCGAAGCTTCGCGACGGCCGCCAATCGGTCCTCGGCGTGGTCCGATTCCATTCCGTGTCGCGCATCGGCTAGCACGTCGCGCGGTGCGCCATCGCCGTCGCACCGCGCCATCGAGCGTTGCAGCGCCATCGAACCACCCCGCACGCTCGCCGAGCTCAGCGCGATCGACGCGAGCAGCGCGACCCCCGCGAGCAGCAGCCGGCCCGCGCTCATTTCAGCTCCGCGATCGCCTTGCTCGCCGCCGCGAGCCACTCCTGCGCGCCGCCGAGCTTGGCGAGCTTCGGATTCGCGAGCGTCCGCAGCTCATCGTTCGCCGCACGCTGACTCGCCCGCGCCTCGGCGAACGCGCTGCCAAGGGCCGGCAACAGCTCCTTCGAGACGGCGCGCGACAGGGTGCCGGCGTGGAGCTCACGCACCGAGTAGGACAGTGCCGGATTCTTCGGCGCTGCAGTCAGCCCGCCGCGGCAGAAGAAGAGCCGCGGGCGCGCCCGTTCCTGCAAGGGCGTATCGGCATCGATCACCGCCACCACTAGATCCTCGACGTCGGGCCACGGAAACGCGGGCGCCTTGCGATGCAGCGTGTCGAACCGCAACCAGCCAAGCTCCCCCGCGTGCAGCTCGACCAGGTATTGCGGGTCGCCGCCACCGTGCAGCGGCACCGCCGAGGCGAGCCGGACCGGGACACCGTGCGCGAGTGCCAACGCCGCGGTGAGTCGCGCCCGGCCGAGCCGCGAGCCGACACCACGGCGCAGCGCCTCGGCGCCGTCATGCGGGCCGTTCTCCTCCTCACGAACCTTGCTGGTCATCACCTCGTCGATGGCGCGCGCGAGCAACAACACGTCGCCCGCGCTGGACGCGAGGGTCGCCGCCAGCTTGGCGACATCCGGGTCGTCCGGCTTGGCACCGACCAACGGTCGCAGCCACGCCTTCTGCGCACCGCTCGCCGTGCGCTTGTGGATCGAGCTGCGCTTGCGGGCGTCGTCGCACCCGACGCCGTCGCTCACCAGGAGATCGAACGTCGCGGTCAGGCCGACGTGCTTTTCGCCGGTCTGATCGGCGAGGTCGACGCTGAGGAGCCCTTCCTCGTCGATGTGCCATGCCGTCAACTCACCCGGTGGTTCGGTCGCCACCTGGATGCGCAGCGGCACCTGCGCGCCGTGCGCCAATGGCGCGAGCAGCTTCACGTTGCAGCCGGTGTGGCGGCCGACCGGCGCGAAGAGGTCGAGCTCGCAGCGGACCCGCACCGTGAGCGCAGCGAGATCTCCCGGCGCCGCGACGACCGGGCTCGCCATCGGGTTCGCCCCCGAGCTCAAGGTCGCGATCGCCGCGACCACCACGGCGCGCCACTGGCACCGCGCGATCATTCGAGCAGCCTCGCCTTGATCTCGAGACTGTTGACCTGGAGCGCGGTCAGGCTGCAGACCTGGACGACGTCCTTCTGCTTGCCGCCCGCAACGGCACCCTGCACGTCGAGCACCGGGCTGTCGTCGACGATGACCTCGATACGCGCCGTGCCGGCACCGGGATCGGGCAGCCAACGCAGCTCGACCTTGTGCTTGTGGCCGCGCTCGAGTCCCACCTTCACGAACTTGCCGCCATCGGGTGGTTCACTCTGGTCGAGCGAGGGATCGAAGAGATGGAGCGCCCGCTCGCGCTCATCCAGCGTCCCGAACCAGATCGCGAGCTGCGGTTCATACGGTTCGCCCTTCGGTTCGCGCGGCCGGTAGAAGGCGCAGCAGGCCGGGCCGAGTCGCAGCCCGACATAGTGCGGGTCCTTCGGTTCGTCGAGCGTCGGGATCAGCTCCACGCGCAGGCTCGCCGGCGCCTTCCGATCGAGCGGAAAGGCCAGCGTCGCCCCGTACTCGGCGCCGGAACGTCCGCTCTCCCCGCCGGCAAAGAAGAGCCGATGGTTGTCGACGCGGACCGCGTTGCCGAAGAGCTGGAAGTCCTCGCCCTCGGCCGTCTGCGCGAACGGGTAGACCACGTGTACCGCGCCATCGGTCCCGACTTCGCGCACCTTGGCGTGCGGCGTCACCTCGTCGAGACGCCGTTTGCGCCGACCATCGCGCTCCTTCGCGTCGATTGCCTGCTCGACGCGTGCGCGGTCCGCGAGTGCTGCGCGACCCGCGGCGGTGTCGGCGAGCTTCAACAGCTCCCGCCACTTCTTGCGCGCCACCACGCTATCGCCCTTCTCGAGGGCAGCATCGAATGCGCTCCTGCAGTCGTTCGCGAGCGACTCGTGCTTCTCCTTTCGACTCGCTTCGCCCTGCGCCTGCTCGGCGAGCGCCTTGCGCAGCACGTCGGCCACCGGCCCCCGTCCGCGCGCCTCGAGCTCCGCACCGAGCGCGGCACGCTCTTTCTCGTCTCCGAGGAGGAATCGCACGTGGACGCTGTGCGCGGGGTCGGCGACCACCGCTTCGATCGCCGGCATCAAGGACGCGAGATCGAGGTCCTCGATACGCAGACCGCGCCGCGTACCGACGCTGAAGGTCTCCTGACCCGGGTCGAAGGAGAGCTTGCCGCGCACACCGACTCCACTGCGAACGCGCAGGTCGACCTCCTGTCCCGCTCGCGCGCGCAAGTCGGCACCGGCACGCGTCAGCGCCGCAGTGACGTCCTCGACCACCTCCGACCACTGGGCGAGCTCCCCGACTGCGAGATCGCCGCTCGCACTCAGTGCCACGCACGCCTCCGCGAGCTGCCGCTCGCAGATCAGCGCGACGATGCCCGGCCGCTTCGCCTCGCCATCGACCAATCGCGTGCGCGCCGCCGCTTCCCTCTCGAGGCGCGACTCGAGATCTGCCTCCTCGACGGCCCGCGCCAGCGCGCTCCAGTCGGCCTCGAGCTCCGGCGGCAGGGCACCGATTCCGGCGAGGCCTGCGAGCGGCTCGCTGAGGCTCGCTTCGACCTCGCTTCTCACTCCGGGCACGTCGACACTGGTGCGACCCGCCGCGATCTCCGCAGCCACGGTTTCGGCGGCGCGTTGGATTTCGAGGCGGACCTTGCGCTGCTCCTGCTCCGCTCGCCGCGCGAGTTCGTCCTCCATGATCGACACCAGCGAGCTCGCCGGCTCGAACTTGACCTCGCTGCGCACGCGCTCCGGCCACCCTCGCGCGATCTCGTCGTCGGGAACGGCGTCGCTGATCGCGCTCCCGGCCGCGCGCAGCACCGTCCGGGTGATCGCAGCGAAGGCGGCCGTCTCCGCTTCGGCGTAGCGTCCGAGCGCCGCCTTCGCCGTCGCGAAGTGGAGGCTCTCGAGTGCGACGTGGACCTCCTCGGCGAGCTGGCTCCGCAATCGCAACAGCTCCTGGTGGATCGCGCTTCGCAAGCTCCGTTCGAGATCGTCGAGACGAGTCTGCGCGGCGGCCGCCGCGGCTCCAGTCCACTGCGAGACCTCGACCTCCGCGGTCTCGAGCCCGCTCTTCGCCGCGGTCGGGATGATTCGCAGGAACGCCGCCGGCAGCCCCTGATCGAGCGCGGCGTGAGCGGCCGCGAAATCGCCGCGTTGCAGCGCAGTCCAGGCCGCGGTACGCGCCGCCTCGCCGGCGGCCCGCACCTCCGCCTCGAGCGCCGTCGCCGCCGCTGCCTTGAGATCGACGCGCGCCAGGCTCGACGCCGGCGTGAGCTGACCGTCGCGCCGCAGCTCGCCGAGCCGTGACAGGACCTCCGACGAGAGCAGCCCTCCTGTACGCCATTGGCGCTCGAGTGCACCGATCATCTCCTCCTCGCGCGAGCGCAGGTCGGCGGGGCTTGGTGCGTGGCCGCCGCGCGTCTCCCAAAGCGCGGCCCAAGCGACGCTCGCCACCAGCAGCGCCGCACCGGCCATCCACCAGCCGCGATACGACCGCGGCGGCGCCTCGGCCGCTTCTTGCCACGAGAGTCCGACCGGTTCGCCGCCCGGGTCGACTTCGTCACGCTCATCACCGTCGCCACGCTCGTCCCCGCCGGTGATCAGGCCGGCCCGCACCCGCGCGAAGTCGGCAAGCAGCTCCTCCACCGAGCTGTAGCGACGCCGCACGTCCTTCGCGAGCAGGCGGGCCAGCACGCGCGAGAAGCTCGCGGGAAGCGTGGGGACCAGCTGCTCTGGCGGTCGAGGCGTCGAGTAGAGCACCTCGTGGAGGATCTCGCCGACCGTCTCGCCACGCAGCGGCGGCTCGCCCGTCACCAGGTGGTAGAGCGTCGCACCGAGGCTGTAGAGGTCGCTGCGCAGGTCGACGCGGCGGGGGCTGCGCACCTGCTCCGGCGACATGTATTGCGGCGTGCCGACGGTGATCCCGTCCTGCGTCAGCGAGCGGTCGCGCGTCGCGCGCGCGAGCCCGAAGTCGGTGAGCTTCACCGACCCGTCCTTGCCGAGCAGGATGTTGCCCGGCTTCACGTCGCGATGGATGACACCGTGCTTCGCCGCGTGACCGAGCGCCTGCGCGACCCGCTCGCCGATGACCACCGCCTCGCGCACCGAGAAGGGGCCGCGTTCGATCAACAGCTGCTTGCAGCTCTTGCCTTCGATCAGCTCCATCACAAAGTAGACCAGGTCGCCCGACTCGCCGAAGTCGATCGAGCGCACGATCGCCGGATGGTCGAGCCGCGCCAGCACGCGCGCCTCCTTGGTGAGGCGCGCGAGCGCGAGCCCCGGATCGATCTGGTCGCGCCGCAGCACCTTGAGCGCGACCATCCGGTCGAGCCCCTTGTGGCGCGCGCGATAGACCGACCCCATGCCACCCGCACCGAGGAGCTCCTGCACCTCGTAGCCGGGGATCGGCTGCGTGAAATCGGGGCTGTCCGGCGACTTCACGTCACCTCCTCACGGGTTCACTTCTTTGGCGGCGGCGCCGCCGCCGCGAACGCGCCGCGCAGCTCCTGGTCGAGCAGCTCGACCGGAGTACCGAGCGCGGCGAACGCCTTCGCGTGCGCCGCGTTCGCCTCGGGACTCATCGGGCTGACGATGCCCTTGGGCCACTGCTCGCGCAGCGCCGCCAGGAGCTTCAGGAAATCGTCCGGCCGCTTGGTCGAGAGGTAGTCGATCAGCAGCATCGACTTCGAGACCTCCTCGGGAGTGATGGTCGAGAGGTCGCGTTTCAGGATCGGGCCGAGCTGCGGGTCGCGGTGGTCGGCGATCGCCTTGACCGCGTCCTCGAACCACGACGCCCGGGAGATCAGCTCCTCCTTGCGCACGCCCGAAGCGCCGTAGCGGCGGCCGGAGACGCAGGAGATCGCGTTGCGGCCGAGCACCTCGTGCTCGAGCCACGCCGCGTAGCCCTCGTCGAGCCAGGTCGGCAGGAACTTGAAGTTGTAGCCGTGCCGATTGAGGAAGACGTGGCCGAGGTGGTGGATCGTGTGGGCGGTCGTGTCGTCGACGTGGCGGGCGCCGCGGAAGGTCGCCGAAGTGCCGGTCGGATCCCACCAGTAGAAGCCGTCGACCTTCGCCACCCCCTCCGCCCAGCGCTGGTCGACCTTCTTCTCGTGGCGCGCGAAGTAGCTGGCGAAGAGGGCGAAGTCGGGACGCGCCGGCACCACCACCGCGAGCACCTTGTGGCCCCCGAGCCACTCGAGGTCGGTCGCCGACTCGTGCAGCGACGCGGCCGCGATCGTGAAACCCTTTTCGCACGCATCGCGCAGCGGCTCGGCGTGCTCCTTGCCGAAGGTGGTCGCGGCGACGACGTGTGGACCCACCGCGAGAGTGAGCGCCATCGACGCCTCGCGCGCGAACCCTTCGGCCCGCTCGCGCGCCAGCTTCTCGCTCGCCGCGACCCAGAGGTTGCCGACCTTCTCGAGGCCGGCCGCACGCTTCGCGTCGTCCGCGTCCATCCACTTGCCATCGACCAGGACCTCACCCTGCTCGAGGTGCTCCTTCTCTTCGGGAGTCACCCAGCGCCCGTCGTGCAGCACGAGGCCGCGGGCGCGCATCGCCGCTGCCTCCGCCTCTTTCACGAGGGCGTCGCGCTCGGCCGGCAACATCCAGTGGCCGTCGTGTTTCACCCGCCCCTTCGCAACGTTGGCCTTTTCGTGATCGGGTGCCAGCGCGAGCACCTTGTCGAGCAGCCGCTCCCGCTCCTTCTTCAACCCCTTCGTGAGCGCCAGCTCCGCCAGCTCGAACCAGGCGTCGGCAGGAGCCTCCTTCCCGAGCTCGGCCTCGCGCTTCGCCAGCTCTTCGCGCGCCGTCAGTCCCTTCTCGATCTTCGCGATCCGTGTGCGGTCGATCGGCAGCCGACCGCCTTCGGTCTCGAGGGTGATCGTGGTCGTATCCTCGGCGACGATCTTTCCTTCGAGCTTGCCACCCTCCTTGAGGTGGATCGTGTCGGCGCGCACTGCAGTCGCAAGCAATGCCCCGCCCACCAAGGCCGCAAGGAAGATCGAGGCCAGCCACATGCGCGTTCGCCTCACGGCGCGTCCCCGTCACCGCTCGGCGGCGCCGCCTTGCCGTTGGTCACCTCGGCGCCCTCCTCGTCGGTGCCGCCGACTGGTTCGCCGGGTGCCAGTGCACGGCCGTCGGTCCCCATGCGGTACTTCTCGAGCTTGCGTTGCAGCGCGAAGCGGCTGATGCCGAGGATCTCGGCGCCGCGGCTCTTGTTGCCGGCGGCGTCCTCGAGCGCCCGCCGGATCTCGGTGCGCTCGAGCGCCTCGACGCGGCCGGTCAACCCCTCCCGCTGGGGTGCTTCCTGCGGCGCCGCCAGCGCGCGCCGGACCCGTTCCGAGAGGCGATCGAGCGAGATCGGATCGTCCGCGAACGTGATGAGCATGCGGATCTCGTTCTCGAGCTCGCGCACGTTGCCGGGCCAGTGGTAGGCGCAGAGCGCGTCGAGCACTTGCGGTTGCATCTTCATCTGCGGCCGCCCGGTCTCACGGCCGAACCGCTTCATGAAGACGTCGACCAGCAGCGGGATGTCGTCCTTGCGATCGCGCAGCGGCGGCAGCCGGATCGGCAGGACGTTCAGCCGGTACATCAGGTCTTCGCGGAACTCGTTCTTGACCACCAGCTCCTGCAGGTCCTTGTTCGACGCGGAGATGATCCGCACGTCGACGTGCACCGGCTCGCGACCGCCGACCGGCCGGAAGTCGCCGTCCTGCAGGAAACGGAGCAGCTTCTTCTGGACGTCGGGGCTCATGTCCCCCACCTCGTCGAGGAAGAGCGTCCCCTTGTGCGCCATCTGGAGCAGCCCCTTCTTGCTCACGC
>CAYRQC010000312.1:0-5442 GCA_964426265.1 uncultured Phycisphaerales bacterium
TACTTGCGTGATTCCGGCCTCGTGCACCGCCTGACGGCCATCCCCGATCTCGAGACCTTGCTCGGCCACCCGTCGTGTGGCCACTCGTGGGAAGGATTCGCGATCGAGCAGCTCCTGTCGCATCTCGGATCGGAGTGGCAAGCAACCTACTACCGCACGTCCGCCGGCGCCGAGATCGACCTCCTGCTCGAGGGACCGGCGCGACGCGTCATCGCGATCGAGGTGAAGCGTGGCGTTGATGTCCGCCCGCCCAAGGGTTTTCTGCTCGCCTGCGACGACGTCAAGGCGACGGAGCGATTCATCGTGAAGCCCGCGGGCGAAGCGCATCCGGTGGGCCACGACACCGAGTCGATCGCGCTCGACGATCTCGTGCTGCGACTCGTCGGACCGATGCCACGGCCGCGCGGGGCGAAGGTGGCGCGGCGCCGCAAGAATTAGTGCTCGCCGCACCGTGCTGGACGCCCGGGAATCCCGCCGGCGCGCGCGAGTTCGCGTTTCCGGCGGCACAATCGGATGAGCCGATCCCCGCCGGCGACGTTGCAACGTTGCGAAGAATCGGCGGACTTTTCGTGCTGGAGCCGTCATGCATCTCCTTCGCTTCCTTCGCCCGCGCTGCTTCCAGCTCACACCGCTCGCGTTCACCGCGTTCGCCACCCTCGGCTCCACCGCGGCTGCACAGGGCACTCCGGTCGGATTCGAGGAGAGCTACGCGCTCGCTCCCGACCGCGCCAAGGTCGTGGCGACCCTGATTCCGGGCAGCGAAGAGTGGTACTACTACAGCTGCCGCGAACGACTCGATGCGCGCGACTTCGAGGGCGTGCGCAAGATCCTGCCGACCTGGATCGAGCGCCACAGCCGCTCGGCGCGCGTCATCGAGATCGAGAACCGCGAGGCGCTCTCGAGCTTCGCCACCGATGCGGAGCGCACGTTCAACTTCCTGCGCGAGCGCCTCGGCTTGCAGTGGAACCACCAGCGGGTCGTCCCCGGCGAGCGCTCCGACCTGCCGACCCGCCTCGATCCGCAAGCCCTCTCAGTGGCAACGCTCACGGCGCAAGCGCTGACGCGCCATGCCGGCACCGTCGACGGCTTCACGGATCGCGCGCTGCCGGCCCTCGCCGCGACCAACCTTGGCGACGACCAGTTGCGGAGTCTGCTCGGACGTCTGCAACGTCCCGACGTCGCCAATCTGCCCGCGCTCGTCGTGCGCGACCTTGCCAGCCGAACGAGCGGCGGCTTCGGCTCGCTGCCGATCCACGCGGAGCTGCGCCGTGAACAGCTCGAAGAGTGTGTGCGGCTGCGTCCACCACTGCTCAACGAGCCCAAGTTCGTCAACGCCTACCTCGTGCGACTGCACCCCGGCGCCGACACGGTGTGGCAAGCCGACCCGGCGGCGCGCGCGGCCCAATACGCGCGGCTGTGGGAGTTCGCGCAGCGGCTCTCCTCGGTTCACAACTCGCTGAAGGCCCACGTGCTGTTTCATTGGCTGCAGCACGACTTGTCGCAAGGCGCACCCGACAAGGAACGCTTCCTCGCCTACATCCGTCTTCCGCGCCAAAGCGGCCATCCGAACCAGAAGCGCGTGCGGCGGCTCCAGCGCATCGAGCCATTCGTCGATCTGACCAGCGGCTACCCGACCGAGCTGCCACCGATCGGCGACGACGAGGCACTCGTGCGCGCCTGCCTCGAGCAGTTCTTCGCGCGCGAGGACGGCTACGAAGCGTACGCCGAGTTCCTCGACGCCGATTGGCTGAAGGGCGTCCTCGCCGAGACGAAGATCCTCCTCGGCCAGGGCGAGCTGGAGCGCTGGTCCGCGCTGCTCGACGACCCGCAGCGGCTCATCCAGCTCGAGAAACGGATTGCGATCACGTTCCCGCCGACGCAGCGCACGCTCTACGCCGCGAGCGACGCGGTCACCATCGCCGTCGACACCAAGAACGTGCCGACGCTGCTGGTCAAGGTCTTCGCGATCGACAGCTTCCGCTACCAGGTCGAGAAGCTGCGGGAAGTCGACGCGACGATCGAGCTCGACGGGGTCGTCGCCAACTTCGAACAGACCTACAACTACACCGAGCCGCCGCTCCGGCGGGTGCGGCGGACGTTCGAGCTGCCGATGCTCGGCGATCCGGGCACCTATGTCGTCGAGCTGGTCGGCAACGGCATCAGCAGCCGCGCGGTGATCCACAAGGGCGGCCTGCGCCACGTCGAACGCACCGCGGCCGCCGGGCAGCTCTTCCGTATCTACGACGAAGCCGGTGTCCATCTGCCCGACGCCACGCTGTGGTTTGGCGGCCGTGAATATGGAGCCGGCCCGGATGGCGAGATCCTGCTGCCGTTCTCGACGGTGCCCGGCAGCAAGGAGATCGTGCTGCATCATGGCCACCGCTCGACGCTCGCCTACTTCGACCATCGGAGCGAGAGCTACGCGCTGCACGCTGGTGTTTACATCGACCGCGAAGCGCTGATCGCGGGCCAGAAGGCGCGCATCGTCGTGCGACCGCAATTGCGCCTCGCGGACCATGCGGTGGCGCTGAAGCTCCTCGTCGATCCAGTGCTCTCGATCGTCGCGACCGATCTCGACGGGCTGGTGACGCCGCAGGAAGTGCGCGGCCTGCAGCTCGCCGACGATCGCGAGCTGGTGCACGAGATCCGCGTGCCGGAGCGCCTGGTGTCGCTGCAGGTGAACCTGCGCGGCACCGTCCACGACCTCGGCGGCAAGGACGTGTTGCTCCAAACGGCGCCTCAGCGGTTTGCGGTCAACGGCATCGACGCGACACCCGCGACGGGCAGTGTCCTGCTCCTTCGCACACCGGATGGCTACGTGCTCGAAATGCGCGGCAAGGATGGCGAGCCGAAGGCTGGCCAGACCTGCCAGATCGAGCTCGTGCACCGCGACTACCGCGAGCCGATCCAGGCCACGCTGCAGACCGATGGAGCAGGCCGCATCGAGCTCGGATCGCTGCCCGGCATCGACACCGTCCGCGTGCAGCAGGCCTCCGGATTCGCCGGCGCGTTCCCGCTCAGCGGCGCTCGGTGCCGCGTGCCGTCCGAACTCCACGGGAGCAGCGGTGACGTGCTGCGCCTCCCCTATCAAGGTGCGGCGACGACCGCCTCGCGCAGCGAGTTCTCGCTGCTCGGCCTCGAGCACGACGAGTTCTCGCACCTCGCGCTCGCGGGCGGCTTCCTCGAACTGCGCGACCTCGCGCCGGGCGACTACGAGCTGCGGCTGCACGCGAGCCAAGACATGCTCCTCGTCCGCGTGACGAAGGGCGGCCGCGATGGCGGTTGGCTGCTCGGCAAGGACCGGATGCTACAGGCGAGCCAAACGCGGCCGCTGCAGTTGCGGTCGATCACCGTGGCCGCCGACGAGTTGCGGATCCAGCTCGGCAACGTGACGCCAGGCACGCGCGCCCACGTGACGGCGACCCGCTTCGTGCCGCCCTTCGATCCGTTCGAGCTGCTGCGCGGCGTGGCGCCGCCGTCCCTGCTGGAGATGGAGAGCGAGCTGCCGGAGAGCAGCTACCACGCCGGCCGCCAGCTCGGCGACGAGTACCGCTATGTACTCGAGCGGCGCTTCCAGACCAAGTACGCGGGAAACATGCTGCGCCGGCCGAATGTGCTGCTCAATCCGTGGGCGATCGATGACGACTCGTGGAATGCGGCCGGCGCTGGCGGCTTCGGCGGAGACACATTCGGCCGCCGTGGCGGTTCGGCAGGCCGGACGCGGCGGGGCGAGGGCGGCCCGAGCAGCGGAGCCGGCGCCCCGGCGCAGCACCCGGGTACGTTCGCCAACCTCGGTTGGCTGCCCCGCGGCGCGGCAACGCTCACCAACCTCGTGCCCGACGCGGACGGCGTCGTCCACGTCAAGCTCGCCGACCTCGGCGATGGCCAGCTCGTCCACGTCGTCGCGATCGACGGCGACGAAGCGCTCTACGACTCAATCGTCCTCAACGAGAAACCGCTCCTCCCGCGCGCGCGCCACCTGCCCGCGGCACTCGACGGTGCGCACCATTTCATCGAGCAGAAACGCATCGAGTTCATCGCCGGCGGCGGCACCACCGTGCTCGGCGATGCGCGCAGCGCGGAGGTCGAAATCTACGACTCGCTCGCCAGCGTCTACCGGCTGCTGACGACCGTGAGCCAGGACGAGTCGCTCGCGAAGTTCGCGTTCGTGCTCGAGTGGCCAAAGCTCACCATGGCGCAGAAGCAGGCGCTCTACAGCCAGCACGCCTGCCACGAGCTCCACTTCTTCCTCGCACGGAAGGACCCCGAGTTCTTCGCCGCAGTCGTGAAGCCGTACCTCGTGAACAAGGGCGATCTGACGTTCCTCGATCACTGGCTGGTCGGCGACGATCTGCGCGCGTACGTCGAGCCGTGGACGTTCGCGAAGCTCAACTTGATCGAGAAGATCCTGCTCGCGCAGCGCCTGGGCGGCACCGAGCGCGACGCCGTCGCGCAGCTGGTCCGGGAACAGCTCGAGCTCTGCCCCGTCGACCGCGAACGGCTCGATCGCCTGTTCGACCTGGCGTTGAAGAGCAATGACCTCGCGGAGCAGCAATCGGAGACGGCGAAGCGCTTGTACAAGGGACCACCAGACACCGCGCCCGGAGCACCCAGGCCGTCCGAAGCGGCGGCCGATGCGGGCAGGGCCGAGGATCGGAGCAAGGGTGGCGAGGCACCGGCGAAGGACGCCAAGCACGAAGCCAAGGAGAAGAGTGCCGCCGAACCTGAGCTCGCCGACGACCTGGAAATGCTCGCAAAGGACAAGGCAGTCGTCAGCAAGAAGCTCTTGGACGAGAGCGACCGACGCGGCCTCGTGCGCCTGCTGTACCGCGCCGTCGAGCCGACGAAGCTGTTCGCCGAGCACAACTACTGGCACCGTCGGATCGCGGAGACCACACCCGACGTCGTCGCCCCGAACCAGTTCTGGATCGACTACGCCGCGGCGCCGGCGGGCCAGCCGTTCGTCTCCGCGGCGATCGTCGAGACCGGCGGCAGCTTCCTCTAGATGATGTTCGCGCTCGCAGTGCTCGACCTGCCCTTCGAAGCGGGCAAGCACGAAGTCACGGCCGACGGTGACCGCCGCACGCTGCGCGCCGCGACGCCGCTGCTGCTGGTGCGCAAGGAAGTGCAGGAGACCGGGCTCGCCGCCGACCTTCCCCCGCTGCTGCTCGGCGAGAACTTCTTCCGGGTCGACGACCGCTACCGCTTCGAGAACGGCGAGCGTCGCGATGCCTTCGTCACCGACGAGTTCCTCGTCGACGTCGCCTACGGTTGCCAGGTCGTCGTCACCAACCCGACCTCGAGCAAGCGCACCTCGGAGCTGTTGCTGCAGATCCCGGCCGGAGCGCTCCCGGTGCAAAAGGGCTTCTGGACCAAGGGCATCGCGGTCGAGCTCGCACCCTACGCCACCGCTTCCCTCGAGTACGCCTTCTACTTCCCCGC
>CAYRQC010000313.1:0-3885 GCA_964426265.1 uncultured Phycisphaerales bacterium
GCCACCGCGAGGCGCCGTTCATCACCGAGATGCCGAAGGTCGACGCGACCGACTTCTATCTCTTCAACAGCTACGAAGCGGGGCGCGAGGGGTACGTCACCCTCATCGCCAACTACCTCCCGTTGCAGGCGGCCTACGGCGGCCCGAACTACTTCTCGCTCGACCCGAACGCGGTCTACGAGATCCACATCGACAACAACGGCGACGCGATCGAGGACCTGACGTTCCAGTTCAAGTTCCAGAACAACCTGAAGGACATCGCGCTCGCCGTCGGGCCCGCCGGCAACCAGAAGATGGTGTCGATCCCGCTGATCAACGCGGCGCCGATCGACGCGACCAATACCGGTGGGCTGAACGTCGGCGAGACGTACTCGCTGAACGTCATCACCGGTGCGCGCCGGACTGGAGCGAGCGTCGCCGTGACCGACGTGCGCAGCGGCAGCGCGACCTTCGAGAAGCCGGTCGACAACATCGGCAAGAAGTCGATTCCCGACTACGACCGCTACGCCGCCGCGCGCACCTATGACATCCGCCTGCCCGACGGGTCGACCGGTCGGATGTTCGTTGGTCAGCGCGATGATCCGTTCGTCGTGAACCTCGGTGAGGCGTTCGACCTGGTGAACCTGAACCCGCTCGGCCCGCCCGATGGTGCCAAAGACATCATTGCTGACGACAACGTCACGTCGCTGATCCTCGAGCTTCCGGCGAGCTACCTCACCGGCGGTCGCGGCACGATCATCGGCGGTTGGACCACCGCGTCGCTGCGCCAGGAGAGCAAGCTCAAGGAGAAGCCGACCTTCGCCGAGCCGGAAGGCCGCAAGGGCAAGCTCGTACAGGTGTCGCGCCTCGGCAGCCCGCTGGTGAACGAGCTGGTGATCGGCATCAAGGACAAGGATCTCTTCAACGCGAGCGAGCCGAAGGACGACGCGCAGTTCCTCGACTACGTCACCAACCCGACGCTCCCGGAGCTGCTGGAAGCGCTCTTTGGCGTGCGTGCGCCCGACCTCTTCCCGCGCTCCGATCTCGTCGCGGTCTTCGTGACCGGCGTGGCCGGGGTCAACGCCAACGGTGGCGTCGGCGAGATGCTCCGGCTCAACACGGCGATCGCCGCGACGCCGCGCGACCGGCAGAGCAATCACGGCGTGCTCGGCGGCGACCTCGCCGGCTATCCGAACGGCCGGCGGCTCGGCGACGACGTGGTCGACATCTCGCTACGCGCGGTGATGGGGGTGCTGCTGAACGCGACCGATGCACCGGACGGTCAACTGCCCTACACCGATGGTGCCTATGTCGATGCCACGCAGTTCAGCGACCAGTTCCCGTACGTCAACGCGCCGCACCCGGGCTCGCCGAACTCATGAGTGGTACCGGTTGAGCGGTGGATCGCGACCTTCCCCCTGGTCGGCCTCGTTCCGTCCGCATCGCGCGGAGACGCGCGGCGCGTACGGGCGAGGCCGGCCTCCTTCGCGAACGATGGGTCGGTGTGCGAGAAAGCAACTCGATGGCGGCTTCCCGACCGGTGGTAGTGCGGAAAACATCGGCGTACGGATCCCGGATCAGTACGACGGACGACGGAATCAGTACGACGGAACAGATCAGTACGTCGGAATCGGTGGTGGGGAGTGATCGGATGAAACCGCGCGTTGCACCGAGGTTCTTTCTGCGGCTGCTCGTGCCGCTGCTGATGCTGGTCGTCGCGCCGCTGTCGCGGGCGCATGACTGGTGGCTCGAGCCGAGCCTTCCACGCGCGGCCGCGAGTGAGGCCACCATCGGCGACACGATCGACGTGGTGGCGTTCGTCGGGATCGCCTTTCGCGGTGATCGCGTCGCGCGTGATCCGACGCGGATCGAGCGATTCGTGGCGATCGACGAGCAGGGCGAGATTGCCGTTGACGGATCTCCCGGAGCCGATCCGATGGGGCACTGCATGGCGCGGCTCGCCGGCACGACTGTCGTTGCCTACGTGAGCAAGCCGGCGCGCGTTTTCCTCCGAGCATCCGAGTTCGAGAAGTACCTGAAAGACGAAGGGCTCGAGCGGATCGTCGAGCTGCGTGCGGTGCGCGGCCAATCAACCAGGATGGGGCTCGAGCAATATTCGCGCTGTGCGAAGACGCTGGTGCGAGTGGCAACGGCAGCACCGGCCGGACCAGCGACAGCGGTCCCGGCAGTTGCACCCGTTGGGCCGCTTCCGCTTGGTGATCGATGGGTCGGACTGCCGTTGGAGCTGCTCCTCGAGACGCGACCGGCGGCGGCCGCGGGGGGTGGTGGTGAAATGTCGGTGCAGCTGCGCTGGCATGGCGAGCCGCTGGAAGGCGCACGGGTCGTGGCCGTTCCGCGGGACGAACCTGGAAGGCGCGATGGGACGCTTGGTGGTTCGATGGTCGGTGATGCACAAGTCAGCACCGCACTGGTGAGCGATGCACCCATCGCCGTGACGCAGCGAACCGACGGCGCCGGTCGCGTCACGCTTCGGCTGCCGCGCGCCGGATTCTGGCTCGTGAAGGCGGTGCATATGGTCGAGGCGCCGGCCACGACGCGTCTCGATTGGGAGAGCTACTGGGCTTCGCTCACATTCGACCTGCCGGCGGCGGCAGCGCCCGCAGCAGTTCGATCGGAATGACCTCGGTGTCGTCGGTGAAGGTCGCACTCGCTGGATCCAGTGGCCTGCCTCCGTTGCCGTCATCGCTACAACGACCGCGGCAGCGGGAGCAGCAGCTACCTGAGCGACCCGCGCCGCATCCGCGGATGTGCTCTTGTCTCGACGATTCGCGTGGGGTAACTGATCGCGCGCTGCTGTCGAAAGGCGGCCGCGATCCCATGAACGCCGCCTCGCAACCCACGCCCCGCGCCGCTGCTGCTCGCGAGCCCGATCTCGCGGCGCTCGTCCGTCGCATCGCGGCCGGTGACGCAGAGGCGCTCGCGGAGCTCTACGACCTGACGAAGGCGCTGGTCTTCGGGCTCGCGCGCCAGATCCTGCGCGACGAGGGGGCTGCGGAGGAGGCGACGCTCGACGCCTACAGCCAGATCTGGCGCGAGGCCGCCCGGTGGAATCCGGAGCGCGGCGCGGTGCTCCCCTGGATCATGAACCTGGCGCGCTGTCGGACGATCGATCGACTGCGGCAAATGGGGGGCGCGTCGCGCCGGCTCGAGCAACCGTTGGAGCTGGCGGCGGCGAGCGCGGCTCCCGACGGCTCGCCGGCGGATCTCTCCTTCGTGGGTGAGCGCCGCCGGCTCGTCGCACGGGCGCTCGCCGACTTGCCCGCCGACCAGCGCGAGGCGATCCACTGCGCCTTCTTCCTCGGCATGAGCCACAGCGAGGTGGCGAGCCACCTTTCACAGCCACTTGGTACCGTGAAGACGCGCATCCGAACCGGCCTGTCGAGGCTGCGCGAGCACCTCCAGACGTTGGAGGCCCATGCATGAGTGACCCGATGTCGCGTCCCACGCCCTCCTCGCCACCGCCATCTGGACCGGGCCCGTCGTCGGTGAACGGCGAGGAAAGCAGCGAACAGCGGACCTTCAAGCAGGCTCTCGCGACCGGTGCTGCCGCCGAGACCGCAGCACTGCGGGACGCGGAGGCGCTGTTGGGAGAACTTGCGCTTGGGGCGCCCGCTGTCGCACCGCGACCGGAGCTGCGGGAGCGGTTGCTCGCGCGCATCCGGAACGAGCCGCAGCTCGCCAACGAAAGAGCACCCGCCGCGGCCTCGGCAGCGCCGGAGTCAGTGCCATCGCCCGCCGCTCACCCGCCCGCAGCAGGTGACGTGCAAGTCTGGAAGCAGTGGGCCGGCGAGTCGGTGGGCACCTTCCTGCTGCGCCACGATGAAGGCCGGTTCGAGGCGACCGCGCAGGACGGCGTTTGGGTGCGCCGGCTTCACGTCGATCCCG
>CAYRQC010000314.1:0-7023 GCA_964426265.1 uncultured Phycisphaerales bacterium
CGCGACGATCGAGCTCGAGATCGTCGCGCGCTGGGGCGACTACCTCATGGAGGCGCCGTCGGGCGCGGAGATGCGCACGCTCTGGCGGCGCGTCGGGCGGACCGAACGCTGGACCGTCACGCTGCCGCTACGGGCCGCGGCACCGATCGACCACGACGTTCCGAACAGCGACGGGCTCCGACTCGCGCTCTCGCTGCGC
Organism: uncultured Phycisphaerales bacterium; assembly: GCA_964426265.1. Taxonomy (GTDB): domain Bacteria; phylum Planctomycetota; class B15-G4; order B15-G4; family SIAN01; genus SIAN01. The sequence goes on from CAYRQC010000314.1 coordinate 200, forward strand.
GCCGTGACGGCCGCGCAGGTCGGCGTCCCTGCCGGCACGCGCGTCGCTTCGCTCTTCCTCGTGAACGAGCGCCGCGCTCGTGGCGACCTCGAACGCGACCTCGCCTTCGCGTTCCAGGTCGAGCTCGAAGTCCACTGCCGCGAAGGACTGGTCGAACGCGCGAACGAGCGCGGCCGCACCAGCGACGAGCTCGACGAGCGCATCAACGACCTCCACTACCGCGACGTGCGCGAATGGGCGGTCGGCCACGGCGTCGCGACGCAGGCGGACGAGGTCGATGGGCACTGTCGGGTCGTGCGCACGCGCTGGATCCCCCGTGCCGACGTCGAACGCGTCCAGCCGGCCCCGATCGCCGGGGTCGAGCTGAAGATGGAGTCGCTGGCCCAGTTGGCGGACGTCTCGCAGGCACGCACTTGCCTGCTGCCGCTCGTCCAGCACTACCGCGACTGGATCGCACAGCAGCGCGGGACGCTGCCGACCGAACCGCGACGCGCCGAGACGTCCGTCGACCTCCTGCGCCGAGCGGAGCGCGCTGCGGCACGGATCGAGGCGGGGATCGACGCGCTCGCCGACCCGCAGGTGTTCCTGGCGTTCACGCTCGCCAACAAGGTCATGGCGGTCGCCGCTCGGCGACGCCAAGGGTTCACGAATCCGAATGCCGTCGAACCAACCTGGCGACCGTTCCAGCTCGCGTTCCTGCTGCTCAACCTGAAGAGCCTCGCGGCCCCGACCGACGGCGACCGGAAGATCGTCGATCTCCTCTTCTTCCCGACCGGCGGCGGCAAGACCGAGGCGTATCTCGGGCTCGCGGCCTGCACGCTGGTGCTTCGGCGCTTGCGCCATCCCGGGATCGAGTCGGCGGGCGTCGCGGTGCTGATGCGCTACACGCTGCGGCTGCTGACGCTCGACCAGCTTTCGCGCGCGGCGACACTGATCTGCGCGCTCGAACTGGAGCGACAGGAGCGGGTCGATCGGCTCGGGCCGTGGCCGTTCGAGATCGGACTCTGGGTGGGGCAGAGCGCGACGCCGAACCGATTGGGACGGAAAGGGGACAACGACCGCTGGTCGGCGCGGACCAAGGTGGTGGCCTACCAGAACAACGAGCGCAAAGGCTCGCCGATCCCGCTCGAGAACTGCCCGTGGTGCAATGAGCGGCTCACTCCGCGCTCGTTCCGGCTGGAGCCGAATCGTGACGAGCCGCGCGACCTGCGCATCTTCTGCGCGAACCGCGACTGCCGCTTCACCAGCGAGCCGCTGCCGATCCTCACCGTCGACGAGCCGATCTACCGCCGCCTCCCATGCTTCCTCATCGCGACCATCGACAAGTTCGCGGCGATGCCGTGGACTGGCGAGGTCGGCGCTCTGTTCGGCCGCGTCGACCGCTACGACCCGAAGTGCCGCGACGGCTTCTATGGGCCGTGCGATCCGGGCGTCGGCGCGCCGTTGCCGAAGGGGTCGCTGCCGCCGCCCGACCTCGTGATCCAGGACGAGCTGCACCTGATCTCGGGGCCGCTTGGCACGATCGCCGGGCTCTATGAGGCCGCGCTCGACGCGCTCTGCAGCCGCGGCGAGGGTGACGCAGCGATCCGGCCGAAGATCATCGCGTCGACGGCGACGGTGCGCCGCGCCGAGAGCCAGATCGAGGCGCTCTTCGCGCGAAGCGACACCGCGGTCTTCCCGCCACCGGGGATCGATCGGCTCGACTCGTTCTTCGCGCGGACGGTGCCGGCAGGCCGATCACCGGCACGTCTCTACCTCGGGGTCGCCGCGACGGGGCGCAGCTTGAAGGTCGTCCTTCTTCGCGTCTACCGGACGCTGCTCTCGGCGGCGCAGAAGCTCTACGACGAAGCGGGCGGCAAGCGGGCGAAGGACGCCAACGCCGCCGATCCCTACATGACGCTGCTCGGCTACTTCAGCAGCTTGCGCGAGCTGGGCGGCAGCCGGCGCATCATCGAAGACGAGGTCAACCCGAAGGTCGCTGACTACCAGACGCGTCGCCGGGTCGGCGAGACCGCCGGACCGTTCGTGAATCGCGCGATCGCCCACGAGCCGGTCGAGCTCACGTCGCGGGTCCCGACGCACAAGGTCGCCGAGGCGAAGAGCCGGCTCGCGCTGCCGCACTCCGACGAGAAGCACGTCGACATCGCGCTCGCGACCAACATGATCTCGGTCGGCCTCGACATCTCGCGCCTCGGCTTGATGGTGGTCCTCGGCCAACCGAAGACGAGCGCGGAGTACATCCAGTCGACCAGCCGTGTCGGTCGCGAGGTCGATCGGCCCGGCCTGGTCGTGACGCTGCTGAACGTCCATCGCGCCCGCGACCGCTCGCACTACGAGCGATTCGGCTTCTACCACGCGACCTTCTACCGGGCGGTCGAAGCGAGCAGCGTGACGCCGTTCTCGCCGCGCGCGCTCGATCGGGCGCTGGCCGCCGCGGTGGTCGCGCTGGCGCGCCATGGCCACGCGCCGATGACCGCGCCGCTCGGGGCGGGCCAGATCCTCGCGGAGGCCGGCCATCTCGGCTTCGTCGTCGACACGCTCGGTCGACGCGCGGCGGCGCACGCAAAGCTCCCGCCCAAGCAACGACAGGAGCTCGAACGCAACGTCCGTGCGCGCGCGCAACGGCTGCTCGATACCTGGAACGGGATCGCGAACGAGCTCGACCAGACGGGAACGAAGCTCCAGTACCAGAAGGAGAGCGGTGGCGCGCAGCCGCTGCTCTTCACGCCGCTCGACCCGGAGCTGGTCGGCAAGGCACCGAACCGGCGGGCGTTCCGGGCGAACCGCTCGATGCGCGATGTCGAGCCGTCGGTCAATCTCTGGCTGCGGACGCTCGACGGGCTGGAGATCGACGGTGAGGAGATCGAGGAATGAAGCGCGGCGGAGCGCAACGCAAGGTCGCGCACGGCCAGCTCCGGCGCAGCCAGATGATCACGACCTTCGGACCGGGCGCGCCGGTCGACCTGCCGAACTACTCGGTCCTCGTCGGTGGGCTGGAGCAATGGCAACCGATCGGCGCGCAGATCAACGAGCCGCGGCTCCTCCAGAAGATCCAGGCGCTCTTCCCCGAGCTCCACGACCTTCGCCTGCACGCGCCGCCAGTCGCCGAAGCGGATGAGGTCGGATCACCCGGCGTCGGCGTCTGGCTCTTCCCGCAGTGGTTCCTCACGGTCGACTCGGTGCTGCGATCGGAGCCCGGCACGCGCAGTCGCCGGCTCGTCCACCGCAACGACGTCAAGCTGAGTCAGGGGCGCCGGGCAGGCGGGAGTTACGAGGACGAGGATCGGGTGAAGCACGAGCTCGTTCCGATCCGTTTCGTGCGCGCCTGCGTGCGCGGCCACATCGCCGACATCGACTGGTACCTCTACGTCCACGGCGTCGAGGACCGCTGCAGACGCGCGCTGTGGCTCGACGAGTTCGGCACGAGCGGCGATGTCGGCTCACTCGAGGTGCGCTGCGACTGCAAGGCGCACCGCAAGATCATGGATGCAGCCAAGCCGCGATCGGTTGCGCTCGGACTTTGCGGTGGCGACCGGCCGTGGCTCGGACCCAACACGCGCGAGCATTGCGGTGAGCGCAGTCGCCTGCTCGTCCGCACCGCGTCGAACGCCTACTTCACCCAGTCGATGAGCGTGATCTCCCTGCCGCCGCAAGACGAGCGGCTGCAGCAGGTGATCGAGCCGCTCTGGGAGGACTTCCTCCAGTACGTCGACACGAAGGAGTTGCTGGCGCAGGAGCGCGGGCGCAAGCACAAGGTCAAGCAGGGGCTTGCCGGTCACTCCGACGACGAGATCTGGAACGTCATCACGGCACGGCGAGGCGGCGGTCGACGCGATCGCGCGGTGAAGCAGGACGAGTTCGACCTCCTCGCGTCGAGCACCGAAGAGGTCGGCACCGACCAACCGGACGGCGATTACTTCGCGCGCGCCTTGCCCGCCGCCGAGCTCCGTGGCCGCAACATCGCGGCGATCGAGAAGGTCGTCCTCGTGCATCGGCTGCGCGAGGTGCAGGCGCTCGTCGGCTTCACCCGCTTCGAGTCGATCTCGCCGAACACCGACGGCGACCTCGACGCGGGGGTCTCACGCGCCGCGCTCGCGCGTGAGCCGACTTGGTTCCCTGCGGTCGAGACGCGCGGAGAGGGGATCTTCCTCCACCTGCGCGACGCCGCCGTGAGGCAGTGGTCGGAGCGGGCGGCCGTTCGTGCCCGCGCGACGGCGCTTGCCGACGGCTTCGAAGCCTGGAGGCACGAGCACGAGCGATCGAAGCGGGAGTTCTGCGGGATCGAGTACCTCCTGCTTCACTCGCTCTCGCACCTGCTGCTGACGTCGGTCGCGCTCGGCTGCGGCTATCCCGCCAGCTCGATCCGCGAGCGCGTCTACGCGCTTCCCGGTCAGGGCTACGGGATCCTGCTCTACACCGCGTCGTCCGACGCCGACGGGACACTCGGCGGGCTCGTCGAGGTCGGCCGTCGCATCGGGCCCTACCTCGACGACGCGCTCGAGCTCGGGCGCCTCTGCTCGAACGACCAGGTCTGCGCGCAGCACGACCCGAAGGATCCGCACGAGCAGCGCTTCCTCCACGGCGCGGCCTGCCACGGCTGCCTGCTGATCGCCGAGACCTCGTGCGAACAGAGGAACGACTTCCTCGACCGCGCGCTCGTCGTGCCGACCGTCGACGACTCGGAGGCGGCGTTCTTCACGGGGAACGGGTCGTGAGTGAGGCGCTCGATCGTCGCGCCGCGAGTAGCCGCGAAGACGCTCGCCGATACGATGCTCCACCGCACCACCGATGCAGGGAGTCGATCCGTGACCAAGCGACCGCCTCAGATCGAGATGCGTCTCAGAGGTCCGGCCGTTGAAGGCAGGATTCCCGTCGACGCCCTGGTTGCCATTGCGCGGGAGCTCCAGACCTCCCTGCGGCGCATCCTGAGCAACCGGCGGCAGACCGGTGGCCGCTTTCGCGGCGAGATCGAGCAGACGTGCCAGCTCGACTTCATCGGCTTCAAGACGGGTAGCGCTGTGTGCACGTTCGAGTTTGCGCCGCCGCGTGACGAGCAGACGCTCTACGGTGACCAGGGAGTCCGTGCCGCGGAAGCGCTGCTTCGCGTGCTCGAAGCCGGCGAGACTGGTGCGGACGGCTGGAGTGCGGACGCGCAGCCGGGATTGCTGGACGGACTCGACAAGCTCACGAAGACGATCGGTGCCGGAATCGACCAGATGGAGATGCGCCTGATCAACGGATCGCACCGGCTCCAGGCGAAGGTCACCTCCGCGTTTCGCGCGCACCTCCGGGCCGCTTCGTTGGCGACATCGAGGGTGAGCGACGCGCGCATCGAAGGAGTCGTGTGGGAATGCGACTGGCGCAACCACACGGCCGAGCTGGTCGAACCCGACGGGAACAAGATCAACATCGCCTTCCCGGCGGAGTTGGAGGATCAGGTCACCGAAGCAAGGAAGCGACGGGTCTCCATCCAGGGCCAGCAGCGACGCGTCGACGGACGCGTCCGACATGTCAACGTCACTCGCATCGAGATCCTCGACGACGGGGTCGGTGCGACGGACCCGAGCTATGGTCGGTTCGCCGACAACCTGAGCATCGACGAGCTTGCCGCTCGCCAAGACGTGCCCATTCCGCCGTCGCTCAGTGTCTTGCGCAGTGACTGGCTGGACGACGAGCCGTTGGACGAGTTCCTCGATGGAATCGAGCGGATCCGCAAGTGACTCCCGCCGTCCTGGTCGACACGAACATCGTCTCGTATCTGGTCAAAGGGGACTCTCGGGCCGCCCGGTATGCCGGCGACCTGCAAGGGCGTCGCCTGTGCATCTCGTTCATCACGGTTGGCGAGCTGCGCTTCTGGGCGAAGTTCAGGAACTGGGGATCTGCCCGGATTGAGAGGCTGGAGCAGACGATCCGAAGCTACGTCGTCATTCCATACGACGATCTCATCGCGACCGAATGGGCCGAGATTGCGGCCGCGGCGAAGCGCGCGGGGCACGATCGTGTGGATCGCTCGGATTGGTGGATCGCGGCGTGTGCAATCCGACACGGCATTCCGCTGGTGACCCACAACGGTCGCGACTTCGCGGACATTCCACGCCTTTCGATGATCTGCCGACCGGATGGTTCGTGAACGAGACGCTCGACCACCTCTCGTCCGTCGAGCTGCGCTCGATCGCCAGCGCGATCCGCGATCGCAGGCTCGATCGCCGCCCGACGCCGCTCGCACTGCAGACGCACGTCGTTGCCGAATATTCGGTGCCACTCGCGACCGAACTCGCCGCGTTGCAGGCCGACGAGGAAACGCTTGCTTCCCTTCTCGACCTGCTCGCGACCGAGCGCGAGCGGCGCGAGTCCCGCCATCGCTCGATCGAGCTGGTCTGGAGCGGCCCCGCGATCCCGAACGACACCGCACGCGACACCGGCGCCACCGTGCGCGAGCTCTTCGTCTCGGCGCGCGAACGGATCTTGATCGTCGGCTACGCGATCCACGGCGGCCGCGACCTCTTCAAGCTGCTCGCCGACCGCTTCGATGCCGAGCCCGGCCTCGCGATCGACATGGTCGTCGACATCCGCCGCGAGCGCGGTGACACGTCGCTTGCGAGCGAGATCGTCGCGCGCTTCGCGCGTGACTTCCGTGCGAAGCAGTGGCCCGGCCGCCGGCTGCCGTCGGTCTACCACGACCCGATGAGTCTTGCGGACGATGCCGCTCAGCGCTCCGCAATGCACGCGAAGTGCATCGTCGTCGACCGCGCGGTCGCGTTCGTGACGTCGGCGAACTTCACGCACGCAGCGCAGGAGAAGAACGTCGAGGTCGGGTTGCTCGT
>CAYRQC010000315.1:0-9955 GCA_964426265.1 uncultured Phycisphaerales bacterium
TCTGCGCCTCGCACAGGGCACTTGCATCTATCCCGTCTTGAAAGAGGAGGACGAGGAGTCATCGCGGCGGCGCTCGAGCAGCCCGCTGGAGTTCTCGCTCGACCTGAGTGACGGGTTGGTCTTGAGCGGTAGCTTCCTGCAGCCACGCGTCCTCACGCGCCAGCTCGTGCTGCGCGACGCGGCCGCGCGCGAGCGGCTCGGCGTGCGCAAGGAGGGCGCTGCCGTCGTCATCGAAAACGGGCTCGGCGTGACCCTGCGCTGGCTCGTGCTGCGCGACCGCGCTCGCCAGCTCCATCGCCTCGCGGAGCCGCTCGCCGCCGGCGCGACGGGCAAGCTGGAAGCGTTCAACCAGTCGCTCCCGGAGCCCTTGGCCGCGGCCGTGCTGGCCGCACTTCCCGGACTCTCCGGTGAGCTGCCCATCGCCGCCTTCGTCGCCGAGCTCGAGAGCAGCCCGTTCAACGACGACACCGGCCTCGACTTGCACGAGCTGCGCGGCCTCCACCACGTCGTCGGCATCCTCGATCTGGAGGACGGCGGCCTCCCCGGCACGAGCGAGGAGCGGCGATGACGCCCGCACTCGAGGTCGTCGAGATCACGCGCCGCTTCGGGCCGCAGCTCGCGGTCGATCGCGTCTCGTTCACCGTCGAGCGCGGGCAGATCATCGGCTTCATCGGCCCCAACGGCGCCGGCAAGACGACCACCATGCGCATCTGCGCCACGCTCGACTTGCCGGACACCGGTGAGGTCCGGGTGGGCGGCGAGTCGGTGCTGCTCGAGCCGCGCAAGGTGCGCGCGCAGCTCGGCTTCATGCCCGACTCATTCGGCGCCTACGCCAATACCACCGTCGAGGACTATCTCGACTTCTATGCGCGCGCCAACGGCTTGCGCGGCGAGGCGCGCCGCAGCGCCTTGCGCAGCGTGGCCGACTTCACGGCGCTCGCCGGCCTCTTCGAGAAGCAGATGACCGAGCTCTCGAAGGGGATGAAGCAGCGCCTCTGCCTGGCGAAGACGCTGCTCCACGATCCGCAGGTGCTGATCCTCGACGAGCCCGCCTCCGGCCTCGATCCACGCGCGCGCGTCGAGCTGCGCGAGCTGGTGAAGGTGCTGGCGCGCCAAGGGAAGGCGGTGCTGATCTCGTCCCACATCCTCACCGAGCTCGCGGAGATGTGCGACGGCGTGGTCGTCATCGAACAGGGGCGGATCCGTGCAACGGGCGCCGTCGAGGCGATCACACGGCGACTTGCACCGCACCTGCAGATCTTCGTGCGTGTGCTGGCGCCGGTCGCCGACCTCGAACGCGCCTTGCGCGAGCAGCCGGGCGTGATCGAGGTGCGCCCCCACAAGGGCGGCGTCCTCTTCACCTTCGAGAGCGACGAGACGGCGCTCCCGCGCCTGCTGGCTGCACTGCTCCACGGCGAGCTCCCGGTCGTCGAGTTCGCGCCCGAGCAGGTGAACCTCGAAGATCTCTTCTTGAAGCTCACCGAGGGCAAGGTCCAGTGACGGCGCTCCTCACCCGGCTGTTCGAGCGGCTGTTCGAACGGCTGAACCCGATCCTCATCAAGGAGACGCGCCAGGCGGTGCGTGGCCGCCTCTTCCGCTTCGGCTTCAGCTTCACGCTGATCGCCGCGCTCTGCATCTCGCTCGCGATGCTGATCGCCGATTGGGACAACGGTGACGACGACATCGGCCCGGCGCTCGCCACCGCGATCTTCGCCTGCCTGCTCGCCGCCACCCTCGCTTGGGTGCCGTTCGCCGCGTTCGTCTCGATGGGCAGCGAGTGGGACGAGAACACCCTCGACCTGCTGCTCCTCTCCAACCTGCGACCGCGACGGATCGTCTATGGAAAGCTCTGGTCGGCGTGGGTGCAGGCGCTGGTCTATTTCTCGGCGTTCGTCCCGTTCTTCGTCTTCGCGTTCCTGCTGCGCGGCGTGAACCTGCCGTGTCTGCTGACGCTGCTCTGCGGCGCCCTGATCGTCTCGCCGTGCGCCTCGCTGATCGCGATCGGTGTGTCGAGCCTCACTTCGCTGCGGTTCCTGCGCGTCCTCTTGATGGTGCTCCTCGCCACCGGATTGGTGATCCTGACGGCGAGCGGAGTCGGCCTCGCCGGCGTCGGCCTGCACACCAGCTTCTTCGGACCGACGCCCGAGCAGTTGCTGGTCATGGTCGCGGCGATCGGCTCGGTCGGTCTGGTCGTCGGCCTCTTCTTCGGCGAGGTGGCGTGTGGCCGCCTGTCACATCCCGAAGAGAACGGCTCGACCGGACTGCGTCTGGCGATCCTGCTCGCGCTGGCCGGCGCGATCGCCTGGTGTGGAGTTGCCCTCAGCTATTCGGACGAGCCCGACGTCGTGAACGCGGTCGCGATCTCGACCCTGTTCGGGCTCGTGCTTCCGTGTGTGGTGTTCGCGAGCGAGCCGGAGCGGCTCGGCCGGCGCGTTGCGATGCACGTGCCGAAGAGTCGCGTGCTGGCGCTGCTGGTCGCCCCGTTCCTGCCCGGCGGTGGGCGCGGCATGCTCTTCTGGCTGGTGGTGAACGTGCTGCTGGCGGCGGGACTGGCAGGCGTCGCCTGCGCCGGGCTCGGCGGGCCGATCGCCGAGCGGTTGCCGCAGCTCGTCTACAAAGGGCTCACTCCCGCCTTGGCTACCGTCGGCTACTGCCTGCTCTATGTGGGGCTGCCGACGGTGGTTTGCTCCCGCATCACTCACACGGCGCGCGGTCGCAAGCTGGCGTGGGCATGCGTGCTGATCTGTGTGTTGGCGAGCATCCTCGGGCCTGCGGCGCTGGAGTTCGTGGTGCTCGGCTCCGCGAGGCACGTGTTCGACCACTGGTTGAACCCGTTCTGGGTGCTCGACCAAGGCTGGACTGGCAACCGTTCTTTCGCGCTCGCAACTCCCTTCGGCGCCCTGCTCGCGCTGGCCGTCGTCACGCTCGTGCTGCTCAATGCACCCCGCATGGTGCGTGGCGTGCGCGAGGTCCTGGAAGCGAGCCGTGCACGCCGCCTGCGAGAGCAGAGTGTCACCACCACGGTCCACCCCGAAGGTGCAAGCGATGCCCCGGCCGCGCGATGAGGCGCGCGCGCGCGCGGCGGCGTGGCGCTTCGTGGTGCCGGCCACGGTGCGCGGCGGCCTGGCCGGCGAACGGCTCGGTCGCGGCAGCGGGGCGTCGCTCGAGTTCGAGGACCGGCGGGTCTATGTGCCCGGCGACGACGTGCGCCACATCGACTGGCCGGCCTATGCGCGCACCGACCAGCTCCAGGTGCGGGTCTATCGCGAGGAGATCGTGCCGCGGCTCGAGCTGGTCGTGGACGGTTCGGCCTCGATGGCGGTCGACGAGACGAAGGCGCACCACCTCGTCGATCTCGCCGCTTTTCTCGTCGAGGCCGCGCGCAACGCATCGCTCGACGTGCGTGTGGTCGCCGTCCGCGACCGCCCGGAGCTGCTGGAGCCGGCACGCTTCCTCGCCGATGGCGTCACCTGCGATGGACGCGGATCGCTGCTCCAGCTACTACCCGCGGTGATCGGGATGCTGCGACCGCGCGCCTTGGTGTGTGTGATCAGCGACTTCCTGTTTCCACACGCCGCGCCGGAGCTGGTGCGGCCGCTGCTCGCGCGCGCCGGCCCGCTGACACTGCTGCAACTGCTCGGCGCCGAGGATCTCCTGCCGCCACCGGGCGCCGCCCGCCTGACCGACGCCGAAGACAACTCGACGCTCGAGGTCGTCCTCGACGCTCCCACCGTGGCCCGCTACGCCGAGCGCCGCCAGCGGCTGAGCGAGGGGCTCGCCCACGAGTGCAGGCGCGGCGGTGCGACCTTCGTCGAGCTGGCGATCGGACCACGCGGGCCACGTGAGCCGGATGCCTTGCCCGCCTGGTGCCGCAACGAGCTGGCGCCGCGTCGGGTGATCGCGCCGAAGGGGTGACCGATCCGGCGTCCCGACACCGACCGGTTGCTACTGCGCCCGGATCTCGAACAACACCATCTCACCAGTGGCCAGCCGCCCCGTTTCCCCGTGCCATGGTCCGCTCACGCTCACGGTGCCGCGCGGCCGGCCGTCCTCGCCGAATGGGGTGACTTGATACCGCCCGGAGGGCGACGCGAGCCAAGGCGACAGGTCGCACGAGAACGGGACGGATCGCTCGGAGCCGTCGTTGACCAGGATCATCAAGACCCGGTCGGGGAGCACATAGGAGCTCACGTGCGCCGGACTTGGTTCCGACTGCAGGCACTCGCCGATCAGTACCCCATCGGTGAAGCAGCCGAGAAACTGCTTGCGGAGGGCCGCACACTGGCGGAGGGCATTGCTGAACGCCGGATGGCGGACGATCGAGTCCGATCCGTTCGTCAACTCCGGCTTGCGCGGCATGACACACAAGTAGAGATTGTCGGCGAACGCCCGCTTGACCGCGAGCGGCGAGGAGTCGATGCAGTGGTTGAGCCGAGGCGACGGAAACACACTGGTGAGCGGCCGGAAGTCCTTGTCCTTGTAGGGACCCCAGTTCCAGGTGTAGTCGAGATCGTTGGTGTCGAGCTCCCAGCTCCGCAGTTCCTCGCCCGAGAAGGTCGATTCCGGGTCGCGCTGCTTTGCGTGGGCCCGAATCAGTGACGTCACGGAGTGCATATTGGGGGGAGGGACGTTCGTCGTCAGGTATTGGTCGAAACAGACCGAGGGCACGCCGAGGTCGATCAAGTGGTTGCAGCCCTCCAAGACGTCTTCGGCCCACTTGGCGCCCGCCGGACCGGCCTGTACCGACGCGAACTGGCTCGCATAGCCCGACATCGTGCGCGGGACCAACTCCGAGTGGTAGGTCCAGGCGCCGCTGCTCGTCACCTGCAACCCGTAGCGGCCGGCGGCCTCGGCGCCGACCAGCAGCACGCCGACGAACGGGACCGCGTTCACGCCAAGGCTCTTGCAAGCGGCCACGGCAGCGGCCATCTCCTGCTCGGTGCCGATGTTGGGATACGGCTTGGGCATCGGACGCAGCAGGTCGTCGCGGAACGACCAGAAGACCAGCTCGTCCAAGCCATGCTGTTTCGACTCCGCAGCCAACGCGGGCAGGTCGGAGAACCGGTAGACCGGGTCCGCAGGATCGGCAGGCTGATACTGCGACATCCACACCGTGCGAAAGCCCAGCCCCTCGCGAACGTGCTTCGGGACGGGCCACTCACGCTTGAAGTGCTCGATCGCGAAGGCGCGATATGGCTCGATGCCACGGGCCCAGCCGCCCGTATGCGGCGTCAGCCAGAACTCGCCACTCTCCCACTTCTCACCGGGGTTGATGGTGGCGGCGTGGAGGACCATCAGGCGGAGCTTCTGCTCGACCTCGGAGTGCTGGAGCATCACGGGCAGCTCGGGGTCCCAGCCCCACCGTCTGGGAAACAGGCTGAAGCCGCCCTGCAACCCTCCGAAGTCCATCCAGCGGACGACCATGTCGCTCTGGTGCAACCCGCCGGAGGTGTACTGCACCGAGTAGGACGACGCGGGCTGCACGTAGTGCCACACCCGCGTCTCCTCGGTCGGCGCCAACTGGACGAATGGCTGCATGCCGAACGCGGAAGTCCGAAATGTGGTGTCGGCAGCGCCGGCGAATGGCAACAGACCGCCGAGGTCCGGGAATAGCACTTGGCGAACTGCGTTGTTCGACCGGTTCTCGATCGTGCAGCTCATGACGATCGAGCGGCCATCCGGCGCAGCTTCGAGAGTGACCGTCGCCGACACGTCGCCTTCCACCTTGGCCCAGTCGCGGCTCATGCCGAGCTGGTCCCAGTGAACGATCACGGTGTGGTTGGTCACGTCGATCCGTGCGCCGTGTGAAAAGCGCGCGGAGCGTCGGAGCGGCTCGAACTCCTTGATCGGTGTCGCGAGGTCGAGGAGCGTCGCCCGGCTGGGCTCGGACTCCAGCATGCGGGTCCCTGCGTAATCGAGGCGCAGCAGGGTGCCGCTGTCGGCGTCGAGCGTGATCGCAAGGCCGTTGAGGTTGGCCGTGACCGTGTCGGATTGCGATTTCGTGACGGCCACTGCGTACACGGGCGAAGCGAGGGCCGCGATGAGGAGGCCGATCATGATGTGTCTCAGGGGGAATCGCAGGCTGTCGAGCATGTCCGCCTCATCATGGCACGGACCAAGACGCGCAGCATGGCTCACCCGAACCAGGGCGAGAGCGCCATCGTCGCTCCGTTGGCGATGAGCGACCAGAGCAGCGCGCGGCGGGCGCCGCAGCGCTCGAGGTCGGCGTAGAGGAGCGTTTCAGCGACGATCACTCCACTCTCGACCACGACGAACGAGAGCGTCCCGCCGGTCAGAAGCAGGTTCGCAAGCGGATGGGTCAGCAGGTTCACGAAAAGGCTCGTCCGAACGAGACGCCCTCGCGCGGATCCCCGACTGCACGCCGCGAGGACCACCGCCTCGACGATGAGAGTGAGCGCGAGCGCCGCGAGGTAGCGACTCACCGGATCCACGCCGCGGCGCCGTTGCGCGGCGTCGTTCGAGCGCGGTCGCTCCCGAGACCGAGGAGCAGCGCCAGGAAGAGGGGCCATTCGAGGAAGGCGTGGACCGCGGAGGCGATGCCATAGAGAGCACGCGCCTCGCCGAACGAGCGCAAGAAGAAGAGCGCGAGCGCGACGCCCGCGGCGAACAGCACACCACCGCCGATCCACGCGGTCGGTCGCATGCCTGCGATGCCGCCCTGCAGTGTGGCTCGTCCGGGGCCATCCGCCACGAGCCTCGGCAGGACGTGCAGCACGACGAAGTAGTGGGCGCACTGCAGGTAGACGGCGGCGACGAAGAGGCGCGGCGCGAAGTCGCGCGCGTGCCAGCCGCGCGGCAGGAAGGAACCGAAGTGGTCGGCGGTGGCACCGATCCCGAGAAACTCGCCATCGAGCGGCGTGATGGCGAGCGCGGCGAAGAGCTGCTCAGCCGCGCCGATCGCGAGGAGCGCGGGAACGATGACGAACGCAAAGAGCGCGATCGCCATCACTCGGCGCCGCGCCGGACCGCGGAACCGCTCCAGCAGGAAGCCGAGTGGCGTCAAGTTGTGGAGGAACGCCAGCGTGACGAGCAGCGTCGCCGGTGCCACCGTCAGGTAGAGCGACGCAACGGCGGCGGTTCCGGCGATCGCGACGACCCGGCGCGCGCCGTCCGCGGCGAGCGCCGTCGCGAGCAGCAGCGCCGCGAGCAGCGTGAGCTCGAGCGTCACCCGCTCGGCCGGCAGCACGACACCAGCAAGGTCGGCGGCGCGTACACCGGCGAGCGCCGCCAACAGTGCAACCCAGGTCGCGATGAGCCGCGGATCGATCCGAGCACCGAAGCGCGCGCGCACATAGCGCAGCTCGACGACCACGTGAGCGAAGCCGAGGATGCCCAGCGTCACCGCGTAGGCCGGCAGCGGCGCCACCGCGACGACGAGCGCCGTGACCAGTGCGCTCCCGGCGAGGAGTCCGAGCATGCGACGGGAGATGCGGGGCGCCGCTTCGGTCATCTCGGCAGCGTCCCGCCCATCACCCTCGTTGCGCGAGCCGGCGACGCCGCAGCTGCACGAGCCCGAATGCGCCGACCAACGCAAGCGTCAAGAGCACGAGGCTGCGTACATCTCCGAACAAGCTCGCCTTCGCCGGCCTGCCGTCGGCGTCGGTGTACTCCGTTTTCACCTCGGTCACCCGGAGCACCAGCCGACCCTTCGCGTTGTTCCGGAGCTCGCCAACGCGGAACGTCGTGGTGCATTGCGTCGCGGTCGATTGCTCGCGGATCGAGCTGGTCGGTTCGAACCATTCGCACGCGACCAGCCACGGCGCCGCGGCGCGCACCGCGCCCGAGCCACCGCGATCCGCCGCCGCCAGCAGCTTCTCGAACTCCGCCCCCTTCACCTCGGGCATGGCGACCAGACTCGGCGCCTTGCCGGGCGACGCGAACGGCTCGTCGGGAAAAACGCGTTCGAACGCCGTCACCGGCGAGAACTCCGAGCAGACATAGAAGCGCCAGGCGAGCGTCTCCTTGGCGTCGGCGGACGGCGTGCTTTTCGCCGGAACCACGAGCTTGCTGCCGACGACCAGGCGTTCGGGCACGGTCCCCGGGTTCGCCTTGACGATCTCGGCGGCGCGCGCAGCGTCGCCATCGATGCCCTTCGCGATCTTCTCCAGCGTGTCGCCCGCCACGACCGTGTAGCGATGCTCGCAATAGTCGTCGAAGCGGCCGGCTTCGAGAACGGCGCGCGCGTGGACCGGTTTCCAACCTGGAACCGCGATGTCGGCGACCGCAGGTGGCGGCGCGAGCAGGCTGCCGAAAGCAACCAGGACACCAGCGATGGTCGTGCGATGATTCATGGCGAGTGGACCTCCAGACACGAGAGGATATCAGTCACCAGTGGCTGCTTCGCCGTCTCGACGAGCCGTCTTCCTCTTCGTGACCCGGGCTCGTCCGGCGGACGTCGCGCCGCGCGACGCCGACCGCGCCTCCGAGGTTTGGCAGTAGCTTTTCATGTAGCCGATTCCAGGCTCGAGTGAGCTCTGCCACGCCTGCTCGATGAGAGGCCGCAGGCGCGCGTCCCCGCATTCGGGGTCGAGCTTGCAGATCGTCTGGACCATGGCTCTCGCGAAGTCGTCGAACCAGGCAGCTCGGAGATCCAGCTTGCCGTCGTCCCCGTGCATCGCGGCGATGCGACTCAACACGTTCGGTTCACTACGACCAGAAGGCGGCGTGGCGCAATAGGCAAACAGCAGCAGCACCGCTTCCTTCAGCAGCCCGTGCAAGCGTCGCCACCGGCTGGCGGTGAGCCCACCGAACCGCGTCCCTGCTTCCGGCGACGCCGCGCGAAACGCGACGTAGAAGGAGTCGAAGAGCTGCTTTTCTGATTCCGCAGACCGCGTGCAACGGACATAGCTTTCGCGGGCGAGGACGAGATCGAGCTGCTGGAGATCCCGGATCACGTCGAGGGCGTCCGGCAGACGGGCGAAGCGCTCGCGTGGGTTGATGCTGGTCATCCGGGCGATCGCGTCACTCAAGGCACGTGGACACCCGGTCACGGTGCCGCGGAGTTCCCGCAGCGGCTCGAGAGGAACGAACTGCGGGGTCTGGCCTTCGACGACCGCATCCGGGTTCGCCAAGGTCGAAGGCAACGCCGAAGTGAGGATCTCGTACGCCACGAGGCCCAACAGGTACTGATCGGACTGCCCTTGGGACTCGGGTCCGCCAAGCGGATAGAAGTGCTCGGGAACGAGATAGCGAGCCTGCTCCTGGGTGAGCCTCCGCTCGCCCGACCTGACGCGCAACAGGAGCGCTTGCCCCACGGCGTTGTCGGGCTTCGACAGCCCACAGATGGTTGCATTGCCGCTCTCGTCGATGAGGATCTTCGACGGGCGGAGGTCCCGGAGATGGATGTTCCGGGAGTGCATCTCGATCAGTGCTTCACCGATTCGCAGGAGCAGCCGCACGACGTCGCGCACGCCCCAGGAATCGGTCCGACGATCGAGGTGCGACCGCAACGACCTGCCCTTCACGTGCTCCACGACGCAACAGTGAGGATCCTGCTCCAGCCACGCTTCGAATACGGTCAGGATCGCCGCGTGACGTCCCAAGTGGACCGCTCGCTGAACTGCCTCGTCGAACTCGGGGTTGTCGACCGGGTGACGGACGGTCCGAACGGCAACCTGCCGTTGGATGCTGAGATCGTTGGCGAGGTACACGTCTGAGGTCGATCCCCCGCCCAGCCGACGCATCAGCAGATACTTGCTCGGCAGTCGGGATTGCAGATCGTCCCACAGTGGATCGGATTGCTCGAGCACGGCACTGCAGATCGCGGAGATCCCGTCGTCGAGGCTGCGCTCGTGTAACTGAACAGCGCTCGCCGACACTGTGTGTTCACGTCACGCCGGCACGACCGATTCGAGGGCTTTTCTCTGGCTCGGCGTGCAGGCGCTTTGGCGAACGAGGTCAAGGAAGGAGGTCTTCCAGTGATCGAGTGACTCGC
>CAYRQC010000316.1:0-11289 GCA_964426265.1 uncultured Phycisphaerales bacterium
GCTCGACCCTGCGCACGCGGGCACCGTGTACTTGGCAACCGATGCCGGCGTCTGGGTCACGCGCGACGCGGCGGCGACGTGGAGGCGGCTCGGAACCGGGCTTCCGAACGCCATCGTCGGCGACCTGGCGCTGCATGCCACGGCGCGACGCCTGCGAGCCGGCACACGCTGCCGCGGTGTGTGGGAGATTGACGCGCCGTAGTTCGTTCTCGTGGCGCAACCGACTTTCGTACGGGTGTCATGAGGCGGGTCTTGAGTGAAGAGCGAGGCCCCCGAGGTGGAAGACGATCACACCGCTCACTCGTAGCGACGGACCATCCGGAATCCGGTTGCTGCGTTGGGACGGTCGCCCGTGAGCAGCTCGGAACGTGAGGCGAGGTGGAAGTAGATCTCGATGC
This sequence comes from uncultured Phycisphaerales bacterium, assembly GCA_964426265.1. GTDB lineage: Bacteria > Planctomycetota > B15-G4 > B15-G4 > SIAN01 > SIAN01. The sequence continues at coordinate 399 of CAYRQC010000316.1, forward strand.
GCTCGTTCCACGCGCCGCCGCGAGTCACCCAGCCGGTCGGCATCGCCGGGCTGTGGCAGTACTCACGCACGAGCCCGGCGAGATCGCGCACACCGAAGGGCGACTCGTCGGTCGGCACGCGGCCGGCCGGCACGGGGTGCACGTCGTTGATCGTCACACCACTCTGGAGCACGTCGCTGCGTGGCACCGAGTAGACGCCGTGCGTGAGCGTCCAGTCGAAGCGGTTCCCCCACGGAAAAAGGCGCCCGTCCGCGCCGCGGCCCGCGTGCTCCCACTCCTCTTCCGTCGGGAGGTCATACCGCCAGCGACCGTCCGACTCCTGATCAGTGCGCCACTGACAGTAGAGCTCCGCTTGCTCCGTCGAGACTCCGTACAGAGGGATCGGCCGCACGTCGGCGACAGTCACCTTCGAGCCCTGCGGGTCGAACCCCTTGCCGAGCACGAGCTGCCGCTGCTCGTCGTAGCTCCACATCGATTGGCCGTCGACAGTCGAATCGAACGGAATCACCGCTTTCAGTGCTTGCGGCTCCGGGTGTGTTTCTCGCCACGCGTCGACGAAGTCCATGTAGTCGCCGAAGGTGATCTCGGTCCGCTGGATGGCGAAGCCGGGCAGCTCCACCTCCTGGATCGGAAGCGAATCGCTCACGGCCGGATCACCAACGAAACGCACCCGTCCGCCCGGCACGTAGATGAAACCGTCGCCGATCAGGTCGCCCGGCCAGATCTCGGTGGAACACGCCGTCTCCTGCGCGCGCCCGATGACGAAGGGCAGTCGCACGGTCGGCCGACCGGCGAGCTCGAGCAGCGCGAGATAGCTGCCGGCCGGCAACGGCAGCCGCGTGATCGGGAGCGGACCGCAGTCGTTGTCCGACCCGGTCGGCAGTGGAAACGCCTCGCGCAGCTCGACCGTCCCTCGGAGGTCGGCGACGCTCTGGGGGGGCAGCCGCACCTCGGACGGGATCCCATCGCGCCAGACCTCGAGCGTGTGCTCGTGCCGGAAGCCGACGAGGTCGCGTCGGATGAAGAACTCGTGGGAAGGGCTGACGTGGCAGATGCGGGCAATCCGGTCGCCCACACGCAGCGGCAACGCTCCTTGCGAGCCGGTCGCGAGTAGCGCATCGACCCGGAAGAAGACGGTCGGGGTACGCGTGTCGAAACGGTCGAGGTAGCCGGATGCCGGACCGTTCCCTGGTGAGAAGGGGACCGGCACGAGCATCAGATCCTTCGCTTCGTAGCGGAAGAGGAAGAGGCGGGCGTCGGAGGGCGTGGTGTCGAGAGTCAGCCAACCGCCGGCATCGAGCTCCGCGACATGCTCCGGCGCGTGGAGCTTGACCAGCTGGCGGAAGCGGTCGGCGCGCGCCGGATCGTCGGTCGCGATCGCCTCGCGAACGACCAGCTCCCCGATCTCCGCGCGCGCCGCGCCATCGTCCGGTCGCTCCTGCAACGCGAACTCGTACTCGAGCACCGCCTGATCGACCGCCTGCTCGGCGGCCGTGCGCGCCGCGGCTTTCGCGGTCTCGAGGTCGAGCAGCGGCGCCTTGTCGAGCAACGCGCCCCATTTCGGGATGCGCGTGCGCTCCGCCGCGATGCGCGCGTCGAGCCGAGCCACCTCGCCGGCGAGCTGCTCCCCGCGCTCCCGGTCGCCGCGCGCCGCGTCGACGTGGCGGCGCGTCCGCGCTTCGACCACGCGCTCCTGGCCGGCGCGGGTCCGCTCCGTCGCCAGCAACGGCCCGACGATCGCACCCACGCCGAGCAGGGTCGCCGCGACCAGCGCCGCCGCCGCCGCCGGATTGCGCTGCGCGCGCCGGACGAGCCGCCCGATCGGGCCGATCGGCCGCGCGTGCACCGGCTGGAGATCGAGGAAGCGCTGGAGGTCGTCGGCGAAGGCGCTGGCGTCCGCGTAGCGCCGCCGCGGCGATTTCTCGAGCGCCATCGCGACGATGCTCTCGAGGTCGACCGGCACGCGCGGATCGTGACGGCGCAGCGGCAGCGGGTCGCGCGCGAGGACCTTGCGGAAGATCGCCTCGCGGTCGTTGCCCGGGGCTGCGGGCGCCAGCGCGAGCACCTCGTAGATCGTCGCGGCCAGCGAGAAGAGGTCGGATCGTCCGTCCAGCGGCCGCGCGAGCACCTGCTCCGGGCTCATGAAGCGCGGCGTGCCGACCGCGCCTGCCGTGCGCGTGAGTGCCTCCTCGCCGAAGGCGTGCGCGAGGCCGAAGTCGAGGATGAGCAGGCGGCCATCGCTCGTCAGGAAGAGGTTGCTCGGCTTGACGTCGCGATGGAGGATGCCGTGCGCGTGCGCCGCGTGCAGCGCGCGCGCGACGGCGAGGAAGCGGGCGACCCATAGGGCGAGCTCGCGCGCGTTCGCGGCGGGCGCGCGCTCCGGCTCGTCGCGCATGCGTTGCACCACCGCATCGAGCGCGGCCCCCTCGAGCAGCGGCATCGTGTAGTAGGGCAGGCCGCCCGCCTCGCCCGACTGGAAGATTGGCACGATGGCCGGATGGGCGAGGCGCGCCGTCACGGCGATCTCGCGGCGGAAACGCTCGAGCAGCTCGGCCTGGCCGCTCGACGAAGGCGGGAGGAGCTTGAGCGCGACGTCACGGTCGGGGTTCTTCTGGCGAGCCGCGTAGACGACGCCCATCCCGCCGCGCCCGATCTCGCGCAGCAGAGTGAAGTCGCCGAGCTGCGTCGGAAGCAGCCGCCCGCTCGCCTCGGCGGGCTCGCCGACGAGGACCCGAAGGCAGGCGCGCAACTGCTCCGCCAGGGCCTCGTGCACCGAGGTCCTCTCGCGCACGAACTGCTCGAGAGGCGGCGCCTGCCCCGATCGCTTCAGCGTGACGAAATCGCCGATCGCGTCGGCAAGCAGCGACTCGTCCGTGGGCGGCGCGTCGGGACGTCTCGGAGCGGCTTGAGACATGGCCGCGAGTCATGCCGGGTGTGAGTCGAACGTGCAAGCACGCAGAAGCACGGCATCCCGGACCGCCGGCGTGCGCGACCGCAAACCGCTACATTTCTCGTCTCGTACTCCACTCGAGCTGCGGAGGATGCGGCAAGCGGGGGGCCTGCGGATGGCGACGGACGCGCAGCCGGCGAAAGGACCCGATCCAGATCCGACGCAAGCGCTGCTCGGACGCGCGCGCGCGGGGGACAAGGAGGCGTTCGCACAGCTGCTCGAAGTCCACGGCAAGCGTCTCCGGCGCAGCGCGCGCGCCCGCTTGCCGCCGTCGTTGCGAGGACGGATCGACGCGTCCGATGTCGTCCAGGATGCGCTGCTCGACGCGGTGCAGCACTTCGACCAGTTCGAGGATCGCGGCCGCCACTCGTTCCGCGGCTGGCTGAGCCAGCTTCTCAGGAATCGGCTGCTGATGACGGTCCAGCACTTCCTCGGCCGGAGGAAACGCGACGTCCGCCGCGAGACCCGTCGCGCGGACCAGTCGGGATCGCACGGCAGCGGCTTGGCTCTCGTCTCGCCGCAGAGCTCGCCGTCCGTGCGCGCGATGCGTCATGAGCAGCACGACCTGCTCGACCGGGCGCTCGCCACGCTGCCGAAGGACTACGCGGAGGTGCTGCGGCTGGTGCGGATCGAGGAGCAGGGGATCGCGCAAGCCGCGGCGGCGATGGGGCGCAGCGAGAACGCGGTCAAGAAGCTGCTCGCGCGCGCCCTGATCGCGCTCGAGGAAGCGCTGTCCGGGGCCGACGGCTCGGCCTGAAGAGCGGTCGACCGGAGTCCACGCGGATTCCGCGGCACCTTCGAACGGCGGTTGCCATTTCCTGGAGGGTCGGGCGCCCGAGCGTGCCCATCCCCTTCCAGGAGCCTCCCATGTCTCATCGAATGCTGCTGCGATCACTCGTCCTCCTCGCGAGCGCGACGGCGACCGCCCGTGCCACCGAGGAGTTCGGCCTCCAGTACACGATCCAACGAGGCGCCAAGTTCTGGCCGATCGACGTGGCCGTCTACGCGCCGCTCGACAGCAAGGTCGACCACGGCTTGTTCCTGGTCGATGCCGCCGCCAACCAGTTGCTGCGCTACAAGCTCAACTCGGACGGGAGCCTCGCGAGCAGCGTTCCCGACATCTGGTTCGACGACCCGAGCCGCAATCTCGTCGTGAGCGCCGTCGCCGTCGACGACAACCCCGACTCGCCGAACTTCGGGCTCGTCCACCGATCCTTCTACGACTCCGGCCTCGACGAGTACGTGGTCCTGAGCTCCGACAAGCCCGGCTTCAGCGGGCAGTGCAGCGTCAGGGCGCCCGGCTTCAAGAAGATCGTCGCGCTCGCGGTCGACAAGCACGGCGATCTCTACGTCGCGGACGCCGGGGCGGGGCGCACGGAGCGCTACGGCTCCGGCTCGTTCACCTTCGGGAATGTGTGCACGGTCATCGCACCCGACGCGACGATCGCCGGTTTCTCATCGGCGCCGGCCGATGTCACGGTCACCGAGAGCGACCTCGTTCTCGTCGTCGACAGTTGCGGCTGCATGATGGCGTCGAACCGCGACGGCACCGATTTCTGGGATCGCAATGCCGGCGTCCCGAAGGTCTCGCTCAGTATCGATGCCCATTGCGAAAGCGAGCGCGTCTGGACGGTCGATCTGCCCGGCTCCAGCACCAGTACACAGGCGGAACGACTCTTCTTCTCGGATTGTTACAAGCAGAGTTTCCCTCCCGGGCACGACGGCGTCACGGCGACCTACAGCGGCGGCACGCTGACCAGCCCGGTTCGCGCCGAGTACGCCCGTTTCTGGGACATCGCGCCCATGTTCGGCCCGCTCCCGCGCTGCAGCGAACGGCTCTTCGTGACCGATCCAGGCGCGAATCGCGTCGTCTGCTTCGGCCGCAGCCAGACGGTCACGCAGTGGTTCGGGAATCCGGCCGCGCTGTGGCGCTTCGATGAGACCAGCGGCAACACCGTCTACGACGCGACCGGCAAGGGCAACGACGGCACGTTCGGCTGGTCGACGCCGCCGCGCCGCGAGGAGGGGATGGTCAAGCGCGGGCTGGTCTTCACCGACGCCGATGACGGCGTCTCGGTCGCGAGCGCCGCCGCGCTCAACGTAGGAACGGGCAGCTTCACCATGGAGTGCTGGGTTCGAAGCTGCGACAAGCGCGGCGTCCGGGACATCCTCGACAAGCGCTTGATGAATGGCACTGCCGCGGTGCGCGGCTACGAGCTCTATCTGTACAACGGCTACCTGTCGTTCCAGATCGCGGCGAACTCTCGGTGGTGGAATGTGGGCACGGCGTCGGATCCGGCCGGACAGGTCGCCGACGGCAAGTTCCATCATGTCGCCGTGGTGGTGGATCACGACGCCGGCAGCGTCAACCAGGACACGGTCGCGTTCTACGTCGACGGCGCGCAGGTCGGATCGAACCAGGCGATCCCGAGCAACGTGATCGGCAACCTCACCAACGCACTGCCGCTGCTGATCGGACGCCATCCAGGCTGGGGGGACAACGGCATCACCGGTGAGATCGACGAGATCGGAATCTACAAGCGCACGCTCGAACCGGCGACGATCCTGGCCATCGCGAACGCGGTGGGTGCCGGGAAGTACTATTGAGCCGACGGTTCAGACGACCGGATCAGACCGGATCGACACGACGAGCGGGCGATGGCGGCGAATCCCGCCATCGCCCGCGTCGCCACGAAACCGTGACGAGCGGCACGACCCACGCCGTGCCGTCCGCTGCCGGGATCACGAGCTTGGGATACGGCAGCCCGACGCTCGAGCCAACCTGACGGACGCGCGCGCGTGGTCCGCCACGCAGCAGCCGTAGGGCGGGGTAGTCCTTCGAGAACGCGCGCGGCCTCCGGATGGCCCTGCGGGACCCGGCGCCAAACGTCGCAACTCCGTAACAGCGGCCGCCGATGAGCGCTGATGGTGCTGATCCTGCGGAGCGGCGTACGGTCCAGACTTTGCAATCCCTCCGCTGCAGGGACGCCGGAGCCTCACATGCGACCCACGATCGAACTTGCTCACGCGATGGTGCGCGCGGGCAAAGCAGCTCGCAAGCTCGAGCGCGTCCGTGGGCAGCAAGAGCCCGGTCGAATCCTGATCGAGACGTCCGACCGCGTCTTCCACGACACGTCACGGCGCACGACGTCGTTCACCGTGACACGGCCCGCGCCCACGAGGCGCTCGGCCTCGCGTCGCGAGCCATGGCCCCATTTCGAGATCAGTCGCGGCAGGTACTCGACGCGGTGATGCGACGAGTTCATCCGGCAGCGAACCTTGACCGGGAGTCCAGACCATGATTCCAGCACGAAACGAAACCCATGTTGCGCGCCGCGCCATCCTCGCTGCCGTCTCGCTCTGTTGCGTGGCGGCAGCCAATCCGTCGTTGCGAGCACAGGCTTCGGGCCCGTCGACCGGAAGGACGTACAACCATCTGCCGGTCGTCACGAGCACGTTGCCGGAACACGCCCTGTTCTCGTCGCGGGCTCCGGTTCGCTTCAACGTGACGATCACCGATCCGGATGGCGACCCCATCTTCGCGCGCGTGGTCGACGGCCCGCGGGAGATGGGCTTCGCGCCGATCCGCAACGCGGTGTCTCCCGTGACGCGCGAAGTCGTCTTCTATCCGTCCGATGCCAACGACTGCGGTCGCCAGCGCTTCGTCGTCGAAGCGTGGGACGTTCGACGGCCGGTGCAGGAGACGCGCGTCACGTTCACGTTCCGCATCGTCGGCGGAGTCGGCAGTCACGGCATTCGAACGGCGAACCTCGATGCCGATCCCGAGATCGAGATCGTGGCGCGCTCGATCTATGGAAACGTGCGCGGCGTCGGTGACGCGGGAGCATTCGTGCTCTTCGATGGACAGCTCCCGTCGACCGGGACGGTGCGATCCGACTACTTGGTCGGCGATCCCCCGGTTTCGAACGGCCTCGATTGGCATGACGAGGAGTTCGCGGACGTCACCGGCGATGGCATCGACGACCTGATCGTCGTCCATCAGCACAAGGACGTCGCCGTCTGGTTCGGTGGCCGGGTCGGGGGAGGTATCCGGCCGGCCGACGCCACGCTCCAATCGAGCGATCCCAATGTCGGCACTTCCTACCACGCGAGCCTGATGATCGAGGACGTCACGGGTGACGGAATCCTCGACGTCGTCGTCGGGTGCCCTTGGGTCGACACGGCCGTCATCGACGCCGGCGAAGTGCTCGTCTTCGCGGGCGGCACGGGTCTCGTTGGAACCCCCTTGCCGACGGCGACGCTGCGGGTCAGCGGGGCGAAGGCGTTCGACATGCTCGGCTACGAGTCGGGGATGCTCGAACCGCTGCTGGCCGATGACGTGACCGGCGATGGCATCGCCGACGTGCTCGTCGTCGCACCCTACGCCGACTTTGGCAGCACGGCGGACGTCGGCGCGATCTACGTCTGGCGCGGCGGCGCCGCACTGGCGGGAACGCCGGCACCGAAGGCCACGCTCGCGACGATGGGCAATACGAAGTCGAAGCAACTCGGCTACGTGCCGACGGCGCCGGCGGTGTTCCTGGTCGACGTGACCGGCGACGGAACGCGCGACGTCGTGGCCGGTTCGTCGTTGACGTCGCCGCGTGGAGCGGTCTTCGTCTGGAAGGGCGGCAGCGGCATCTCGGGATCGATCAATCCAACGGCGCGACTCGAGCCGAAGAGCGGCACCGGCGCGGGATTGCTCGAAACCAACGGCTCGGCGACGCAGGGGCTCCAGTTCGCCGACCTCGATCTCGACGGCATCACCGACATCGTCGCGGCGCGTTCGGATGCGAAGGTGTCCGGCGTCCTGTCCGCGGGAGCGATCTACGTATTCGCCGGCGGCGCGCTGTCCGGCACGGTGAACGAGACGGCGCTCCTGAAGCGCAAGTCGCCCGTGCAAGCGGACTTCCTCGCGTCGGCGCGAACCGGATTGCAGATCGTCGACGTGACCGGCGACGGCGCGCCCGACGTGATCGCTGGAAGTCCGGACACCGACGCAGTCGCGCTGGACAGCGGGGCGATCGAAGTGTGGGCCGCGCGGACCGGGCTTTCGGGAACGCTCGTTCCTTCGGCGTCGCTCGAGGTGACTGGTGCCGCGCCCGGTTCGCAGCTCACCCTGGCTGCCGGTCAAGGGACGGGCATCCTCGTTGCTGACGTGACGGGTGACAGGACGAACGACATCGTCGGCGCGTCCAACGCCAACGCGATCTACGTCTGGGCCGGTGGTGTGAGCCTCACGTCGGGCACGAGTGTGGCGCCGACGGCGACGCTGATCGACACTGTGGCGCCAAAGTCGTACTTCCTCGGCTGGAACGCAGGCCAGGGGCCGAGCGTCCATCTCGTCGACTTCAGCGGCGACGGCATCCTTGACCTCGTCGCGTACGCCGAGATACGCAACACACTGCTCCATTACACGACGGGGCGCGCCCTCGTCTGGTTCGGCGGCACGGGTCTCAACGGAACTTCCGCGGCCGGCGCGGTGGCGGCGACGACGCAGCCGTGGGATCACTTCGGTGGAAGCGGCGACAAGCTCTGGTTCGCGGACGTCAACGATGATGGCAAGGTCGACCTGATCGCGATGGCGCACCAGTACGTCACGTCGCGCGGACTCACCGGAGCAGGTTTCATCTTCGCAGGCGGGGCGGCTTCGACCGGCAATCTCGCTCCATCCGCGACGCTGGAGGATCCGCAAGCGACCGCCGGCGACTACCTTGGACTTCGCACGGAGTGCCGCTTCGTCGACCTCGATGCCGACGGCATCGACGACCTGGTCGTGGGTGATTCGGATGCGTACGTGGACAGTCTTTCCGGCGGTGTCGTCCTCTCCGGCGCCGGCAAGATCCTGATCTTCCACGGACCGATCGCGAGCCACTCTCCGACCGCGGACGCATGGATCGCGCCGAGGCTGGGCAGCAACTCATTCCTGGGTTGGTGAGCGAGAATCGGGTCGACCGCGGACCGGCTGGTGGCTCCGCGGTCGACCATGCCGTGAAGTGGGGCGGAGCCGTGCGAGTTGCGTTTGCTACTTCGCGACGAGCGGCACGACCCGTGCCGTACCGTCCGCTGCCGGGATCACGAGCTTGGGATACGGCAGCCCGACGGTCGAACCGATCAGGCGGACGCGAGTGCGTGCGTCGGGCAGCTCGACGTCGATCGGCTGCTCTTTCCAGATGCCGTCACGCATTTCGAGTCGCCAGAGGCAGACGACCGATATCGCACCCGGGGTCACGCCCACCACCCAGAGCGATCCGGAGTCCGCGAGCAGGTCGTAGTCGACCAGCGGCGTCTCTTCGTCGAGTGGCAGCGCTGGCTGCCAGGTCGTGAGATCGCCGCTCCAGTAGATGTGGATTGGCGCGGCATCGTCGAGCCGCTGGCTCGGCGTGAGGGCGCGCACGAGGCAGACGTGCTCGTTTCCGAACTGCGCCACGCGGGCATCGGCGCCGTTGCCGATCCGGGACGCCGCGAGCGTTGTGCCTTCCGCGGGAAGTGCTGCGATCCAGGTCACCGCGTCGCTGCTGCCGGCGATCGGGAGCGACGAGGCGATCACGTGAAGCAAGCCGTCCTGCTCGACCAGACGGGGTGCGAACAGGTCGAGGAACAGGCTGCTCCCGGTGTCGGATGTGACCTCGACCTCCGTGAAGACGCGGCCCCGCGGCAGCTCGGACTGCTGTGAGACCGGTGACGCTGCAGGCGTGGCCGCGGCGTCGAAGGGGTTCTCACGCACCTCGGTCACCTCGAGCATCAAGCTGCCGCCGCGGTGGATGTCCTGGACCAGCGACCACATGGCGTTGGCGCGCCGCAAGACGTCGACGCGGCCGGGCACGTCCACGTAACGGAGCGCCGATGCGACGACGCGCGGCTCGGCGTCGCGGAGGTCGTCCCCGCTCGCGACGAGGGGCACGACCACCCAGGCGCGCCGTTCGGCGAGGTCGGCGATGCCGATCCGCGCGATGCGACCGCCGTCCGCGACGATGGCCGCGTCGGGGTCGATTCTCACCAACTCGGAAGTCTGTGGCATCGGACCGAGCATCAAGCTCGCCGCGATCCCGACCAGACAGACGCTTGCAATCGTCGACATGGCTATCCCTTCTTCGGCCTGAAGTCCCGGTCGAACTCGACGTAAATCATTTCCTTCGTGGCTTTGGTTTTGGTCCGAGCGCGCAGCACCTGCTGCTTGCCGCCGGCGACGTCGATCTCCACGAGTGTCGTGATGCCAGCGAGCGCCGCGTCCTCGTAGCTCTTCTCGTCGGGGAAGGGGCCGATGCCATACGACGGGTCGTACCAGTGACCGCGGATCTTGCAGATGATGTGGTCGTTGAAGTACGAGCGCGGCTCGGGGTTGTCTTGCGCCTCGACGCCCGGGAGGTCGAAGGCGGTCCAGTAGAGGACGTACTTCCAGGTGGCGTCCGCCGGCGGCAGCGCGACGCCATAGACGCTGTCGTCGGGATTGATGGTGCTGTCGAGCTTCGTGTTCTTCCCGGCGAGGATGCAGGGCATGTTCTTCTGCCCCTTCTTGGGGTCGATCAACTGGTTGTCAGCGGGATCGGCCGTCGTCTCGCAGATGCCGTTCTTGCCGGTGGTGATCTCGTTGCCGGACAGGTGGTCGTCGCCTTTGGGCTTGGACCTGGGATAGACGTCCTGCTGCTTGGGCTCGATGCAGACCGTGTCAGGGAAGCCCTTGTTCTTCTTCACGAAATCGTCGTCGTCGACCTTGACGTCGCTGTTGTTGATGCCGTTGTCGCCGGTGACCACGATGCCGCCTTCACCGAACGCCCAGCTCTTCACCAGGAAGCCGTTGGCGCCGGCGTTCACCTGCGGGTCGGCGCCGAAGATGAAGATCTTGCTGTCGACTTCGGAAAACCCTTGCACGCGCGTCATGGCGTCGAGGAGCTCGGCCCAACAGCTGCAGATCCCGTCGCCGATCGGGGAGGCGAGCAT
>CAYRQC010000317.1:0-7794 GCA_964426265.1 uncultured Phycisphaerales bacterium
CACCGGTGAGGCGGCGGGTGAAGCATCCGGTGGCAAGGCGCTGTCGGGCGCGCTGGAGCTGGCGAAGCTCCCGGCGGGTGTCGAGCTGCTCGACAGCAAGCCGGTTGGTTTCAAGGCTGCGCAACGCTGACGCCGAAGCGATCGCCAGCGACTCGAGGCAATCAACGGTCCCGGCAGACTCGACGCGGTCGGCCGGGGCCGCTTCGTTGTAAGGAAGTGAAAAGAGGACGACCCGCTCATGGACCAACCCATGGACAAGGCTCCGGACAAGCCGGCCGACAAGCCGGCCAGCTCGCTCAGCGAGCTGCTCCCCCGACTCATCACGGTGCAACAGCACATCATCGCGAACCAGCGCCGCCACTCGGAAGCGACCGGCGAGTTCTCGTTCCTGCTGTCGGGCATCACGATCGCGACCAAGGTGCTCGCCTCGAAGGTGCGCAAGGCGGGCCTGGTCGACGTGTTCGGCACCACCGGCCGCCAGAACGTGCAGGGGGAGACGGTCCAGAAGCTCGACCAGATGGCGAACGACCTGCTGATGCACTGCGTCGGCTACCGCCGCAGCGTCGGCGGGCTCGCGAGCGAGGAGGTGGAGGCGGTCGTCGACCTCACCGAGACGGGACGCAGCGGCAAGTACCTCGTGCTCTTCGATCCGCTCGACGGCAGCTCGAACATCGACGTCAACATCCCGACCGGGACGATCTTCTCGATCCTCGTCCGTCCGGAGCGCAGCGATTGGAGCCAGGGCAGCGACGTCAACGCCGACATCCTGCAACCGGGGTTGAAGCAGGTCGCCGCCGGCTATGTGCTCTACAGCAGCGCGACGACGCTCGTCTACACGACGGGCAACGGCGTCCACCAGTTCGTGCTCGATCCCGAGATCGGCGCCTATGTGCTGGTCGGCGAGCGCTTGCAGATCCCGGCGCGCAAGAAGGTCTATTCAGTGAACGAGGCCAACTCCGGCAGCTTCCAGCCGGAGCTGCGCGCCTACCTCGACTGGACCAAGACCGAGGCCGCCGGCTACAGCGCGCGCTACGTCGGCAGCTTCGTCGCCGACTTCCATCGCATCCTGATGCAAGGCGGTGTCTTCCTCTATCCCGCCACCGCCAAGGCGCCGGGCGGCAAGTTCCGCCTCATGTACGAGGCCAACCCGATGGCGCTCCTGATCGAGCAGGCGGGCGGTGTGGCGACCGACGGCACACGGCGGATCCTCGACAAGACACCCAAGAAACTGCACGAGCGCACGCCGCTCTTCATCGGCAGCAAACAGGAAGTGGAGATCATCCAGGGCTTCCTCGCCGGCAAGGGCGCGCCGGCGAGCCCGGTCGGATGATGCGCTGATCACGTCTTGCGCGTGATCTCGTCGAAGTCGAGGCGAATCTTGTCGCGGCTCTTCAGCGACGGCAGGCGGGGATCGACGCCTTGGCCGTAGCAGGCGGGAGCGTCGTCCCGACGGCGCGGTCGGCGGCGCAGCGCGGCGATGAGCTTCCCGATCGTGCGATCGAAGGCGCGGGCGAGCAGGCTCCGGGTCGGCGGCTCGCCGCGCGAGGGCATCGCGTTCGGGATCTCGGTCGGGTAGCCCATGGGTGTTGGTTTGCCGTCGAGCCTGTCAGTGACTCAGCAGGTGGTCGTCTTCCACGAGTGCGTCATCTCGCCTCACGCGAGCCCATCGTAGAGAGCCAGGATCTCGCGTGGGTGCGAGACGATCCAGCGCGCACCGTGTTCGACCAGCTCCTGCTCGCTGCGGAATCCCCAGCGCACGCCGACCGCGGCAAAGCCGGCGCGCCGCGCGGTCTCCATGTCGGTCGAGGTGTCGCCGACGTAGAGCACTTCCGACGGTGCGACCCCGAGCTCCTGCGCGATCGCGAACGCCCCCGCTGGATCGGGCTTGGGCGGCTGCTCGTCGCGCTGGCCGGCGATCACCGTGAAGTACGCCGCGATGCCGAGCCCTTCGATCGACCGCTTGGTCAGTGCATCGGGCTTGTTCGAGAGCACTCCCAGCCGCGCGCCCCGCTGCGCCAACGCCGCAAGCAGCTCGGCGATACCGCCGTAGAGGCGCGCGCCATCGAGGTAGTGGGTCGCGTAGCGGGCGCGGGCGCGCGCGAGCAGCTCGGCGTGTAGAGCGAGCCGCTCCGCCGTGTGCCGATCGTCGGCCTGCGGTGTCACGAGCCGATCACCTGCTCCGCCGATTGCGCCGGTTGCTTCACCGCCGCGTGGCAGCACGCGCCAGCAGAGCTCGACGATGCCGTCGCCGACAAACTGCTTGTAGGCCGCGATCGGATGCTCCGGAAGCGCGAGCGAGCGCAGCGCGAAGTTGGCGACGTTTGCGATCGTCGCCAGCGTGTCGGCCAGCGTTCCGTCGAGGTCGAACAGCACGGCGCGATGGCGGCCGCACCTTCCCGCGCTCGTCATTCGCGCTCCCGTGTCCCGATCCGCGCATCATCGTCCTCGACCGGATCGCGCTCGACGTGCAGCGTCGTCGTGAGCCCGGCCGTCGCCGGCGCCCGCCGTTCGCCCGCTTGTAGTGTCACGAGATAGTCACCAGGCTTCAGCCGTCCGTCACGCAGCGTCGGGATGCCCGGTTCGTCGAGGTCGATCGCGAGGTTCCAGCGCACGACGTGGAGCCCCGACTCCCCTGAGCCGGTGAGCCGCGCCACCGTCGCGCCGGCGACGTTCTTGACGGTCAGCAGTGCGTTCCCGTCCAGCCCGTCGCGCAGCCAATACCAGAGCTCGACACCCTCTTGTGGATTCTCGCCGTGATAGCGCGGCGCGGCATAGGAGTTCGAGCCGGCGACATAACTCATGAGTGTCACGGGGCGCGGTGCCAGCAGTGCCGCCTCCTTGGCCAGCAGCTCTCCACCCAGTTGCTCGAGCGGCGCGATGTCGAGGATCCAGAGGCCGCGACCATGCGTGGCGGCGACCAGGTCGCGCTCGCGCGGATGGACCACGAGATCGAAGACCGGCACGGTCGGCAGGTTGCCTTCGAGCCGCACGAATGACTCGCCGCCGTCGATCGAGACGAAGCAGCCGATCGACGTGCCGGCAAACAAGAGCCCGCGCCGCCGCGGTGACTCGACGATGCAGTGGAGCGTCTGCGGTGGCAATCCCTTGCCGACCCGCGTGAAGGTGCGGCCGAGGTCGCTGCTCTTGAAGAGCCATGGCTCCAGGTCGTCGCTGCGGCGGCCATCGAGGGCGACGAAGAGCACCTCGCGGTCGTGTCGCGAGAACTCGAGGTCGGCCACGTAGCGCGGACCGGGAACGCCTGGCAATCGCTCGACCAGGCTCTCCCACGAGCGACCGCCGTCGCGTGTGAGCCAGAGTGCGCCGTCATCGCTGCCGACCGCGACGACATCGGCGATCACCGGTGACTCCGCGAGCGCCGTCGCCGAGCCGCGATTCGTGCGGGTGATCTCGGGGCTGATCGCCGTCCATTGGTCCCCGCGATTGACTGACTTCCAGACCAGCTCGCCGCCGCACCAGAGCGTGCGCGCGTTGTGCGGTGAGATCAGGAACGGCGTGTTCCAGTTGAAGCGCTCGCCCGACGGCCGGATATCGGCGCGGCTGCCGCGTTGCACGTCCATGCGCGCCAGCACGCCGTTCTGGCTTTCCGTGTAGACGAGGTCGGCATCGTCGGGATCGACCGCACAGTGGAAGCCGTCGCCACCGTTGGTGAAGCGCCATAAGTCGCTCGGGATCCCCGTGCGGCGGCGCGTCGCACTCGGCGCCGCCCAACTGCCGTTGTCCTGCAGGCCGCCGATCACCGTATAGGGCCGGTCCATGCCGACTGCGACGTTGTAGAACTGGCCGATCGGCAGCTTCTCGTTCATCTCCCAGGTCTGGCCGCGATCGAAGGATGCATAGAGCCCGCCGTCGTTGCCGAGCAGCAGGTGATCGCCGTCGGTCGGATCGATCCACATCGCGTGGTGATCGGGATGGGCGACGCGCGCGCCGGTCGCCTCGAACGTCGCGCCGCCGTCAATGCTCACGTGGAGCGAGATCCCGAGCACCCAGATCCGGTTGCTGTCATGCGGGTCGACGCGGACCTGGCTGAAGTAGAACGGCCGCGGGTCGAGTGTGTTGAGTCGTCTCCAGGTTGCGCCGTGGTCATCGGAGCGGAAGAGCCCGCCCGTCTCGAACCCCTTTGGCCCTTGGCTGATCTGTGCGTTGGCGTTCTGGCCGCCCTGCTCGCCGACGAAGGCACCTTGGGCGCCAGGTCGCTCGCCGAATTTCGTGGTGATCGACTTCTCGGCACCCTCGCGGCGGACGACGATCTCACACTCTTCACCCGCCTGATGGCTGTCGAGGGCGATCCGCAGCTCCTCGAAGGTGTGGATGGCCGCGTCGGCGATGCGCAGGATCACGTCGCCTTTGACGATCCCGGCGTTTGCGGCCGGTCCCGCCTCGATCGCCTCGCTGACGCGATAGCCGTCGTCGGTCGCATCGCCGCGCACGCCGAGCCAGGCGGGACCGCTCGCGCCCTCCTTCTGGCCGGGCGCCGGCTTGCCGGTGAGCTCGGTCTGGATGAGCGCGAAGAGCGTGCGCGGGTCGCTCGCGAAGAGCTCGATCCCGATGCGACCGAGCGCGACGGTGGGCAGGCCGCTCGTGCAGCGGGTGAAGGTGGCGCCGCCGTCGGTCGAGCGCCAGAGGCCCGAGCCGGCGCCGCACTGGATCGCGGGGTCGCCGCCGTCGAGCTCGTCGCGCTGGCGTTGCCACATCGCCGCATAGACGAAGCTCGGGTCGCTCGGGTCGATAGCGACGTCGATGCAACCAGTGGCGGCATCGACGAAGAGTGGCTTGTCCCAGGTCGCGCCGCCATCGCGTGTGCGGAAGAGACCGCGCTCGTCGTTGGGGCCCCAGGTGTGGCCGACCGCTGCGACGAAGACGACGTTCGGATCGGTCGGGTGGATCGCGATGCGACCGATGTGGCGCGTGTCGGCGAGCCCGACGAAGGAGAAGCTCTGGCCCGCGTCGAGCGACTTCCAGACCCCGGCACCCGGGATCACCGAGTTGCGCGGATTGCCTTCGCCGGTGCCGATCCAGACGACGTTCGAGTCCGACGGTGCCACCGTCACGTCGCCGATCGACGAGCTGCCGCCGTGCTCGAAGAGCGGTGTGAACGTGGTGCCGTTGTTCTCGGTCTTCCAGACGCCGCCGGTCGCCGCAGCGACATAGAAAGTGCTCTTGCGATGCGGATCAACCGCGAGGTCGGTGATGCGGCCGCCCATGTTGGTGGGGCCGATCGAGCGCCAGTGCAGCTCGGTGAGCAGGGCGGAGGAGAAGGTGACGGGCGGCGGTGTCGGCGGTGGTGCAGTGCTCGGCTCTTGCGGCGACCCGAGCAGCAAGGTGAGGGCGAACAGCAGCATCGCGATCTCCCGATCTCCCGTGGCGCGGGCTCGATGGCGCGCCGATCGTAACGGCCCAGCCGTTGAGTGCGGCGCAACGGAAGCCGCGCGACGCACCAGTCACAGTCGCGGAAAGGAGCACGGCGGTGCCGCGGGCTATCGTCGCGCCGCATGAAGCGGATCGTGCGGCTCGTCGTCATCGTGATCGCGGTCGTGGCCTTGGTCGTGGCGGCCGTCGAGATCACCGCGCGCGTCACGGATCGCGGGACGTTGCTCCCGGCGGAGGCCGCGGGTCGAGCGAACCAGCGTGGTTGGTGTGACGGCGCCTGGCTCGCGACCGATGGGGCGGGGCAGCGCGGGGAGAGTGGCGATCGCGCTGGCACTGGTGATCGCAACGAGAGCGGCGCCGCGCTCGTTCGGCCGCTCACCGATCCGATCGTGGTGGTCGGCGGCGAGTTCACCGCGGGCGCGGGGCTCGATCTGGAGGAGTTGTTTCCACAGCGACTTGCGGCGCGTGCGCAGACCGGTGGCTTCAGCGAAGTCGTGACGGTGGTCGCCGCCGACAAGCTGGCGACGGCGCGTCGGATTCTTGCGAGCCCGCGGTCCGTGCCGCGTTCGGGCACTGGGCCGACGAAGTCGGTCATCCGGCATTCCGCGGGGCCCGACCTGCTCGTGCTCGAGCTGGACGGGCGGGATGCCGGCGGTGACCTCGCGCCTTGGGTGATCGCGGCGCAATCCACGGAAGCAGCGCCGTCGCAACGGTCGCCGACGGCGCCGCTGCCGCCATTGCCGATCACCTCATCGAGCGCAGCCTGGAACTGGATGCGAGTCCTCGGATGGCGCCGCAATCGGGACGCGTTCGAGCGCTCGGTCGAGGAGCTGGTGGCGCGCGACACCTACACCGGACGGGCCACGGCGCGCGCCAAGCTGCGGCTCGATCAGCTCACGCATGCCGTGCAGCAACGGCAGCTCGACCCGCAGACGCGCGCGTTCCTGCGCGTGGTGCTCACCGAGCTCCACGGTCTCGTTCGCACGACCGAGCGCGGGGCGCGCATCGCCGAATGGGCGACGTTCTTCAAGGAGCTGCAGGTCGACCAGCGTCTGGTGGTCGTTGTGATGTCGGGGCCGACGCTGCTCACGCTTGGAATGGGGCAGGCGGCCCTCGACGCGAGCCACGTCGTCGTCCATGCGCCGCCGTTCGAGCTCGATCCGGAGCTGCGCGCGCCGCTCGCGAACGAGCGGCCGGCCGCCGTCGTGCACGCGCAGGTCGCGCGTTCGATCGCGTGGAGGTTGACGAAGCGCGGCCTCCTCGTCGGTGACGCCGCGTTGCCGGCTGCTGATCTCGAAACCGCCGACTCGATCGAGGAGCAGTTCCAATCACGCGGTGGCTTCGACGAAGCGCTCTTCAAGCTGGTCGAGGCGCCGCTTTCGGAAGAGCTGGTCATCGGCTTGGGCGAGCCACCGATCGCCGCGCTCTCCGGCATCGGCCGTGATGGACAAGTCGCCGCCTCCACCCGCGCCGAGGTCGTCCTCCGCCGCGCCGGCAGCTCGACCGACCTGTTCGTGCGCGCCGACGTCCCAACTGGCGCGTTGCCCACGTTGCGCCTGCGTTACGCCGTCTTCGACAAGGTCCAGAGTGTCGAGTCGAGCCCCGAGCTCCTCGGCCCCGTCGACGGCCATCCCGACCGCCAGTCCGTCGAGTGGCGTTTCGCCCCACCGCCCGCCCACGGCCCGATTGATTTCCCGGCGCTCGAATTCGCGCTGCTGCCGCCGGCGGGCAAGGCGCCCGAGGCTTGGCACCTGCGCAGTGTCCGTTTCGCGTTTCCCATTGAGGAGAGTGGACCGGGAAGGTGATGGTGTGAGCATGATGACGCGAGCACTCGGCGATCGAGGAGTGCCAATTGGAGCGATGGAATGATCAAGCGCCTCGCGCTGGCGGTGGTGGTGCCGGCGCTCCTGCTGCTCGGCGCGTCCGGGGCCTACACACTCGTCACCGGCCGCTCCGCACGGTCGCTGTTCCGGCGGCCGCTCGTGGTGGCCCGGATCGAGGAGCACGCGGTAGCGTCCGCCACGCTCCGAGGCGATTACCACTTTCACCCCGATCCGCGTGTCAACTACACACTGCGAATCAACAGCGACCTCAAGACGCTCGAAGCACCGGTCCGCACCGATGCACTCGGCATTCGCAAGCGCGACGGCCCGCCGGTCGCCGCCGCCGCTCGCGTGATCGTCGTGCTCGGGGACTCGGTCGCCTTCGGCACGGGAGTCAGTGATCGCGAGTGCCTCGCGCAGCAGCTCGAGGATGCGGTGGCGGCGGCGCGCGGAGCCACGGGCGAGCGGGACGTCGTCTGCCGTACCGCCGCGGTGCCGGGCTGGAACTGGCATAACTCGACCGCCTTCCTGCGCGACCATTTCGATGAGCTGACGCCGTCGATCGTCCTCTTCATGCCGATCG
>CAYRQC010000318.1:0-3693 GCA_964426265.1 uncultured Phycisphaerales bacterium
ATCGGGAAGCTGCACCTCGTCGAACGCGATCTCCACCGGAATCTGCCGGTAGAGCACCGTCAGCAGCCGCTTCGTCGGGTCGAGCTTGCGCACCACGCAGTGCTCGCGGTAGCGCGGAAGGAAGACCGCGTCGCCCTTGCGGAGCGTCGCGAAGTAGGCCTGACGCCGCGTGCTGAGGGCACTGCGATCGGCCATCTGCTCGAAGTAGGTCCTGAGCTCCTCGAAGCGGCCGGCCAGCGCTGCCGGCACCGTGCCGAAGGCCGCGATCAAGGCGCGCCCGCGCTCCTGCGCTTCCTTGAGGGCGCGTTCGACCTCGCGATCTTTCTCCTGCTCGAGCAAACGCGCCTTCTCGGTGAGCGCCCGCTCGCGCGCGGTCAGCTCAGCACCGAGCTCGACGGCGCGCCGGCGCTCCGACTCCGCCGCTTCGAGATGGTGCAACGCCGCCTGGCGCGAGCGCGCGGCCTGCTCGCGCGCGAGCCCGACCTCGCTGCCACGGCCGCCGGTCAGCCATGCCTCGGCACGCTCGACCACCGACGCCGGGATGCCGTGCCGGCGCGCGATCTTGAGCGCATTGCTCTCGCCCGGTAGCCCGAGCGTCAACCGGTAGAGCGGTTGCAGCGTCTCCCCGTCGAACTCGAGCGACGCGTTCTCGACGCGCGGCACCACGAACCCGAGGTCCTTCAGCCCCGAAAGGTGGGTCGTCGCCACGACCTTGCAGCCGCGCTCGAGCAGCGCCATCAGCAGAGCGCGCCCGAGTGCTTCGCCTTCTTTCGGCTCGGTTCCAGTACCCAGCTCGTCGAGCAGCACCAGGCTCTTCGCCGTCGCGCGTGCCAGGATGTCGGCGATGCGTCGAAGATGGCCCGAGAAAGTCGACAAGCTCTGCGCCAGGTCTTGCTCATCGCCGACATCGGCATGGACCTCGTCGAACCATGGCACGTGCGTCCCCTCCGCCACCGTCAACGGCACGGCGGCAAGTGCCAGCGACACCAGCAACCCGACGGCCTTCAAGGTGGCCGTCTTGCCGCCGGTATTGGGACCGCTGATCACGAGCGCGTCGAACCGTCCGCCGAGCTCGAGGTCGAACGCAACGATCCGATCGCGAGCGCTGGCACCGGCCGCGCTTGCCTGCGCGTCGTGCAACAGCAGCGGGTGGTAGGCCGCCCGCAGCCGGAGCTCTCCCCCATCGGCGACGTCGACCACGCGCCCTCCGAGCGATCGGCCGAAGCGGGCGCGAGCGAAGAGCGCCTCCAGACTGGCAAGCTGCCGTTGCGTCTCGTGAAGCGGCGCCTCGACCCGCAGCAGCTCGCGCGTGCGCTCGAGCAGGATCCGATCGACCAGGCGCCGTTCGCGCGCGCGCAGGTCGGCGAGGCGATTCTGCGGCTCGATCAGCTCCTGCGGCTCGACGAAGACGGTCTCACCCGAAGTGGAGCGGTCGTGCAGGATTCCCGGAATGCGGCCGCGCGCATCGGCCTTGACCGCGAGCATGAAGCGACCGTCGCGCACCACCGGCGGGCCGTCGCGCAGCAGCGAGCGCCAATCGGAGCGCGCCGCGATGTCGTGCGCCAGCTCGCGAAGGCGCCGCTCCGCGGGGCCGATCGCACGCCGCAGGTCCGCCAGCTCGGGCAACGCTTCGTCGAGCACCGCGCCGGTCGCATCGACCGTCCGCTCGAGAGCGCGAACCTGGGGCGAGAGATCGGCCATCGCCGCGGCGCGCACGCGCAGCCGCGGAGCGCTCGGCCGCGCCACCAGCCGCTGCCGGACGAACTCACCCGCCTTGACGATCTTGAGGACGCGCGCGAGCTCCTTGCCATCGAGCCCGCTGCCCCGCGTGCGCGCGCTCTCCAGCAGCGGCCCGAGATCCTCGAGCGCGCCGAACGACGGCTCGCCCGGCGTCGCGAGCAAGGCGTCGGCCTCGCGCACGGCGGCAATCGCCTCCTCCAGCGCCGCGAGCGACTGGAACGGCTGGAGCCCACGCAACAGCCGCTGGCCGAGGGGGCTGTCAGCGCAGGCCGCGAGCAGCGAGCAAGCTCGGTTCCAGTCCAGGGCGTCGAGGGAGCTCTTCATTGCACCTCATGCTGCTCATGCTGCGCCCGGTCGGCGCGCCGTTGACGTCGGCTACACTCGCCCCGCATGAGCTCCTCGCACGACTCCCCCGCCGCCGACGGCTTCGCCACGCTCGCGGTCCATGCCGGCCAGCCACCCGACCCGCTGACCGGTGCGTTGATGGTGCCGATCTATCAGAACTCGACCTACCGTCAACGCGGCCCCGCCGACCCGATCGACGGCTACGAGTACGCACGCACCAAAAACCCGACACGGCTGGCGCTCGAGCGCAACCTCGCCGCGCTCGAAGGCGGCAAGCACGGCCTCTGCTTCGCGAGCGGCCTCGCGGCGATCAACACGATCCTGAACCTCTTGAAGAGCGGCGACCACGTGGTCGCCGGCGATGACCTCTATGGCGGTACCTGGCGTCTCTTCGAGCGCCTCTATGCCGGCTTTGGCATCACCTTCAGCTACGTCGACCTCGCCGACCTCGACGCGCTGCGGCGGGCCGTCCGCCCCACCACGCGGTTCATCTTCGCCGAGACGCCGACCAACCCCCTGCTCGAGATCTGCGACCTGGCGGCGGTCGCCAAGGTGGCGCACGCGGCCGGCGCGCTCGCGGTGTGCGACAACACCTTCGCGACGCCTTACCTCCAGCGGCCGCTGGCACTCGGATTCGACCTGGTGGTCCACAGCGTGACCAAGTACCTCGGCGGCCACTCCGACGTGATCGGCGGCGCGCTCGTCGCGAACGATGATGAGCTGGCGCAGCGGCTCGCCTTCTTCCAGAACGCCGCCGGCGGTGTGCCCGGCCCGATGGACTGCTTCCTCGTGCTGCGCGGGACGAAGACGCTGCACCTGCGGATGGATCGCCACTGCCAGACGGCGGCGCGGCTGGCGCGGTTCCTGGTCGCGCATCCCGCGGTGACCAAGGTCTACTACCCGGGATTGAAGAGTCACCCGGGCCACGCCATCGCCGCGAAACAGATGTCGGGCTTCGGCGGGATGATCTCGTTCGTGGTCGCCGGCGATGTCGAGCGTGGCAAGCAGGTCGCCGCGCGGACGCGCCTCTTCGCGTGCGCGGAGAGCCTCGGCGGCGTCGAGTCGCTGATCGAGCACCCACCATCGATGACGCACGCCTCGATTCCGGCCGAACTGCGGCGCGCGCGCGGACTCGACGACGGCCTCATTCGGATCTCGGTCGGCATCGAAGAGCCTGACGACCTCGAGCGCGACCTCCAGCAGGCGATCGAGGCACGCTAGGAAGGCGCCGTGGCGCGCGCGCCCTCACCCATTCGATGGCGGCGGCAGCTTGGCGGCGGTGGTCGCCGGCCTGGAGGAAACTTGGCGTGCAAGTCCGTCGCTGACTACGTCGCGCATCACCCGGCCGACCTTGAACTTGACGACCTTTTTCGGCGGAACTTCCACCTTCTCGAGCGTGCGCGGGTTCTGTGCACGGCGAGCCCGACGCGGCTTCACTTCGAAGACTCCGAAGTCCCGGAACTCGAGCCGGTTGCCCATCGCCAGCTCCCGGACGATCTCGTCGAGGAAGGTCTGCAGGATCTCCTTGGCGACGATCTTGGTCTGGCCAGTCTTCTCGGCGATGCGATTGACCAGCTCTTTTTTGGTGATCGTCGCCATCTTCGGTCC
>CAYRQC010000319.1:0-3977 GCA_964426265.1 uncultured Phycisphaerales bacterium
CGCGGGCGCGCGCCACGAAGTCGAAGTAGACCTGCGGCTCGAAGAAGAGCTGGGAGAGCAGGAAGCGGGCGCCGGCGTCGACCTTGGCGCGCAGGTGGGCGACCCCGCGCGCGAGGTCGCGACACTCGGGATGGCCCTCCGGGTAGCAAGCGCCACCGATCGCGAAACGGCCGTCGGCGCGGACCAGCGCGGCCAGCTCGCTCGCGTAGTGCAGGCCGCCGGCTTGGGCGACAAACGCGGTGGCCCCCTTCGGCGGATCGCCGCGCAACGCAAGGACGTTTCCGATCCCGCTCGCCGCGAGCCGCTCGAGCACCGCGCCGATCTCCGCGCGCGTCGCCCCAACGCAAGTGAGGTGCGCCAGCGGCAGCAGCTCCCATTCGCGGCGGATGCGACCGACCAGCTCCACGGTCTTCTCGCGCGTGGTGCCGCCCGCGCCATAGGTGACCGAAACAAACGCCGGCCCGAGTGGCTTCAGCTTCTGCAACGCCTCGACGAGCTGGCGCTCCGCGTCGGCGCTCTTCGGCGGAAAGAACTCGAAGCTGACGATCGGCTCACCGCGCTCCGCGCCGCGCGCGTAGAGCTCGTCGATCCGCGGCGGCGTGGTGGCGGCGCTGGACATTGGGGCGCGGATTGTAGAAGGGCGCGCCGTGGAACTCGCCATCCAGACGCACGATCTCACGGTCCGCTACCAAGGCGCCGTCGGCATCGATGCCGTCACGCTCGAGGTCGCTCGCGGCGAGGTCTTCGGCTTTCTCGGCAAGAACGGAGCCGGCAAGACGACGACGATCCGCGTGCTGCTCGACCTGCTGCGGCCCGATCGCGGCGACGCCAAGGTGCTCGGCATCGACGTGCGCGCGGGCGGCGGCGAGCTGCGACGGCGGATCGGCTTCCTGCCGGGCGACCTGGCGCTGCTCGGCACGCTCACCGGCGACGCCACCCTCGCGCTCTTCACCGACCTGCAAGGGCGGCCGCCGGTGCGGCGCGACGAGCTGCTGGGCCGCCTCGGCTTCCCACGCCATGCGCTCGCGCGCAAGGTGAAGAGCTACTCGACCGGCATGCGGCAGATGATCGGCATCACGCTCGCGATGCAGCACGAGCCGGAGCTCCTGATCCTCGACGAGCCGACGACCGGCCTCGATCCGCTGGTGCGCGACAGCTTCCTCGCGCTGGTCCGCGACTGCCGCACGCGCGGCCAGACCGTCTTCCTCTCGAGCCACGTGCTGGACGAGGTGGAGCGCTGCGCCGATCGCGTCGGGATCATCCACGACGGCCGACTGCGGCGGGTTGGTGGGGTCGCCGAGCTGCGCCTCGGCAGCGCCCGCGTGGTGACGCTCACCTTCGAGGACGGCCGGATCGAGACGTTCGAGAGCCATGACGAGCCGGCGGCGCTGCTCGCCACGATCGACGCGCTGCGCCGCCAGCACGGGGACACGTTGCGCGACCTCGAGGTGCGCTCGCTCGGCCTCGACTCGATCTTCCGCCACGTCGTCAAGGAGGCGAGCGCGTGAGCTGGCCGCTGCTGCGACTGCTCGCGCGCCGACTCGGCCTCGGCTGCCTCGCGACCGGGCTGCTGCCGGTGCTGCTCGGCGTGATGGCCGGCACCATCTGGCCCGACTACCGCGACCAGATGGCGATGATCGAGAAGCTCGGGATCATGAAGATGGCGAAAGTCTTTTTTCGCTCCGACCTGATCCCCAGCAACTCGGCGACCTTCATCTTCCAGCTGCCGTTCATGCACCCGGTCTCGATGCTGGCGATGATCGTCGCGATGGCGCTGGCGCCACTCGCCTTTCCGGCCGGTGCCCGCGGCCGCGGCACGCTCGACCTGCTGCTCGCGACGCCGCTCACCCGCCGCAAGCTGGTGGCGACGACGTTCCTGTTCACGCTGCCGTTCGCCCTGCTGCACGCGCTGGCCCCGCTGCTGGGCGTCTGGATCGGCGCCAAGATCGCGGCAGCCGATGGCGAGCTCCCGTTCGGCGGCTTCGCGCGCGTCAGCATCGAGTCGTTTGCGCTCGCGCTCTTCTTCGCGGGGCTGACGCAACTGCTGTCGGTCGGGCTGCGGCGGCGCGGGGCGTTGCGCGGCCCGGAAGCGGGCGCGGCCGTCGCCGCCCTCTCGGTGATCGTCCTCTACTCGCTCCTCGCGGAGACCTTCGGCACCTGGTGGACGGCGCTCCATTGGCTGAAGTACGCCACGCCGTTCGGCTGGTTCGAGCCGCCGCAGGTGCTCGCCGGCGTCGCCCACCTCTGGCGCGACAGCGCGGTGCTGGCAGGAGGCGGGCTCTTGTGCGTGGCACTCGCTCTCATCTTCGAGGAGCGCCGCCGAAGCGTCTGACGCAACGGTGAAGCGGTGACGCAATGGTGCCTGGCCCAAACCCACCGGGTGATTTGTGCCTGGCACCGAAGACCCGGTGGGTTTGGGCCAGGCACCAACGCGCATCTTCGAGGAGCGCCGCCGGAGCGTCTGACGCAAAGGTGCCGTTACACTCGCCGCCCCTCCGAAGGACTCCTCCGATGATCGAACGTCTGCTGCTTGGACCTGGCCCGAGCAACGTCCCGTATGAGGCGATGCTGGCGCTGCTGCGGCCGACGCTCGGCCACCTCGACCCCGACTTCCTGCTCGCCATGCAGCACGTGCGCGAGCGGCTCCAGCAAGTCTTCCGCACCAAGAATCCCCACACACTTGCGGTCAGCGGGACCGGCACGGCGGGTATGGAGATGGTGCTCACCAACCTGGTCGAAACGGGCGATCGCGTCGTGGTCGTGGTGAACGGCTTCTTCGGCGGGCGCGGCGCCGAGCTGGCGCGGCGGCTCGGCGCCGAGGTGGTCGAGGTGAAGGCGCCTTGGGGCCAGCCGATCGATCCGGCGGCGGTCGAGAAGGCGCTCGGCGCGGCGAAGACGGCGCTGCTCTACTTCGTGCACGCGGAGACGTCGACCGGCGTGCGCAACGATGCGGCGGCGCTGGCGCAAGCGGGCCGGCGGCACGACGCACTGGTGGTGATGGACTGCGTCACCTCGCTCGGTGGACTGCCGGTCGAGATCGATGCGCTCGGCGTCGATGCGGCATTTTCCGGCTCGCAGAAGTGCCTCGGCGCGCCGTGCGGACTGGCGCCGATCACCTTCGGCGCGCGCGCGCTGGCAAAGATCACCGCCCGCAAGCGCCCGGTGCCCTCGATCTACTTCGACCTCCTCTGGCTCGAGAAGTACTGGGGCAGCGAGCACAGCTACCACCACACCGCGCCGATCCAGATGATCTTCGCCTTCGAAGAGGCGCTGCGAATGATCCTCGAAGAGGGGCTCGAGCGGCGCTGGGAGCGGCACAGCGACGCCCACCGCGCGCTCGCCTCCGGCGTCAAGGCGATGGGCTTCGAGCTGCTGCCGCCCGTCGCGGCGCGCCTGCCCATGCTGAACGCGATCGTGATCCCTGGCAGCCTCGATGAAGTCGCGCTGCGCAAGCGGCTGCTGCAACACCACAGCATCGAGATCGGCGCCGGCCTCGGCGAGCTCAAGGGCAAGGTGGTGCGCGTCGGGTTGATGGGCCGCAACGCCAATCGCGGCGCGGTGACGACCTTCCTCGCGGCGTTCGAGGAGTCGCTGCGTGCGCTCGGCCACGCGGTGCCGGCCGGCGCTGGAGTCGCTGCCGCCTACGCGGCGTGACATCAGAGTGACCGGCGTCGGCGCTGTGCCGAGCTACGGCTCGGCCCCCCCGCTCACTCGAGCATCGCCTCCCCTTTGAACCAGTGGTCGACCAACGCGTCGAAGCAGCTCCGCGCGTCGGCGTGCTCGTGGTTCCAGTAGCTCTCGTGGATCCGGAAGGCACCGAGGAACGCCTTCGAGAGCAAGCTCACCTCGGGCGCGTTGCCGACGCTCGCGCCGTCGATCGAGAGGTCGGGCACGCGCAGCGGTTGGCCGCTCTTCGCACCGGCGGCGTGCCAAAGTTCGAAGCTCGATCCCAACGGATCGCCGGCAAACGAGACGTT
>CAYRQC010000320.1:0-4163 GCA_964426265.1 uncultured Phycisphaerales bacterium
TGCCGACGTCGCAAACCTCGGTTCCGCCGGGCTTGATGGTCGCACTGCCGTCGTCGCAATCGCTGTTGTTGGTCGCCTCCAGGGCGTCGGCGTCGCATTCGTTGCCGGTGGTGAGGCCAAAGCCGTAGCCGTCGCCGTCCGCGTCGGTGTAGATCGCCACCTTTCCGGTGGCGTTGGCTTGCGGATCGGCGTCGTCGGCGCCGCCGTCGCAGTCCTCGTCGACGTTGCCGGCGTCGCAAACCTCGGTTGCACCTGGCTTGATCGCCGCACTGCCGTCGTTGCAGTCGCTGTTGTTGGTCGCCTTGCCCTGGAGCCAGACCGTCGGGTCGAGCGCGGGGACGCAGGTCCGCTCGGGTGCGAGCGGCAGCTCGGTCCGGCCGATCAGCACGACTTGGCCCTGCTCGCGCGGTTCGATCGTCTGCCGATCGGGAAGGTGGAAGCGGACTGAGAGCCCTTCGTCGGAGACGGCGGCGAAGGGCGCGGCGCGCAACGGATCGAGCGCCCCGACCTCGTCCGCGGCGAGCGCTGCTTGGATGGAGAGGTCAGCAGTCTCGAACTTGCGCACGAGCCCTGCCTCCGGCGCCGCGGCCGCTGCCTCTGCGAGAGGCTTGTTCGAATGGAGCGTCAACCACTGCGGCCGCGGATCGGGCCCGGCAGCGCCGCGCTGCGGTTGCGCCGTCGAAAGCCAGAGATCGACGTTGCTCCACTCCTCGGCGGTCGCCTGCCAGACGCGAGCGCGATAGGTGAGCTGCACGTTCGTGAGCTCCTTGGCGGCACGCAGCTCGTAGGTGGGCACCCAGCCGGCGGCGTTCACGAGGTACGAAAGCTCACACTGCAATGCGCCGCTTCCAGCAGCGACGGCATCGACCACCACATCGCGCAGGACGATGGTTGTCTGCTCGCCGCCTCGCAGTGCTTCGCGCGCTCCGTTGAGCTCCAGCTCTTTCGCGGCGAGCGCCCACTGGTTGGTTCGCAGCAACTGCTGCTCGGCCGCAAACCGCGTCGTCAAGAACTCCCGCTCCGCCGCCCACGCCTCTGCTCCGGGACGAGCGCCCTCTTGTGATCCCGGCGCTGCCGTCGTGGTTTCCGGTGTACTCGTGCCCGGAGCGAAGAGTTTCCCGAGATGGGTGTTGACCGCGATCAGCGCGGCGCGCTCGTCCTCCAGCACGACCTTTTCGCGGGCGAGCTTGCGCACGGTCTCGCGCAGTGCGTCGAGCCGCGCATCGGGCAGCGCCCGTTCCCGCCGCTCGCGAACCTCGACCCCGACGACCTCGCCACCGGTGATGCGCACGCGGACGGTCGCCGGATCGGCCTCCGCTGGCAGGCCGCGGATCAGGAAGCTGCCCGCGCCGGGCAGCGCCGCAACGCGCTCGACCATCGCGCCCGCGCCCCAGACGGTGACGCGCTCGATGGGGCTCTCGACCGGTTGCTGGCCAGCCGCCGGCGCCGCCGCGCTGGCGAACCACACACTTCCACCCAGGAACGAGAGGCTGGTCGAGAGAATGGTGTTGACGCGGTTCATGACACACTCCCGCCGGTTCCGACCGTTGCGACGCGCCCCGCACGCGACGCACTCACACACCTGCTGATCGACACACCGAGCATCACGGCAAGGCTGACGAGCACCGCGCCGTACAGCCCGATCAGTAATTGGCTCATGCCCGCGCTACCGGGCGGTCCAGACGGCAGCACCGCGCCGCCCGAGTGGCTGAGGTCGAAGTCGTCGGGCCAGACGATCCGGCTCTGCCAGTCGATCTCCGCCTTGCCACCCTTCGCGACACCAACCTCCCAAGTGAGTACGCCCTGCTCCTCGCGGTCGCGGTCGAAGAGCCCACCGGTTGCGAGCGGTGGCGTGCACTCGGTCAGCTCGACCTCGATGCGATCGTCCTTCGCCTTGGGGAGCACCTCGCGCACCTGCACCTTCACGCCGCCGTCCGCCGCCGCGGCGAGCGCGCCGTGGTTCTCGATCACGATCCGCCAGCGGTCGACCTGCTCCTTTTTCGAGCGGAAGAAGCCGGCGGTGCCGGTCTGATCTTCGACATGGGTTCGCTCGACCGTGAGGCCGGCATCGAGGCCGAGGTGGAGTGTGAACTCCTGGCCCGGACGCACCAGTGCGACACTCGACTGACCGACGAAGTCATTGCCGAAGAAGACCGCCGACGGGCCCGGCAACATCACATAGTCGCTCGTGTTCTTGGTGCGTCCGCGCAGCCAGACGCTCTTGTCGATGGCCGGCGTGCAGACGCGCTCGCCGGTCACTTGGAGCGCCGCCTTTCCGACCAGCACCGTGGCCGCGCCGGGCCGCGACTCGATCGTCTCCTTGCGGGTGAGGTGGTAGCGGACGGAGAGCCCTTCGTTGTTCACCTCCGCCGACCACGAGTTGGCGGCGCCGTCGGCGTCGAAGTCCCCTTTGTCGGCCTTCTTCTCGGCGGCGACGTAGCCGAGGCTTCGAAGCCGTTCGCCCAAGCGTCCGCGCCATTGTGGCTGCGCCAGCGACAGCCAGACCGTCCGCGCCTCGGGACCGGTGACGCCGCGTTGCGGCTGTGCCGTCGAGAGGTAGAGGTCGACCTCGCTCCAATCCTCACCGGTCTGTTGGCTCACCTCGGCCCGATAGATCAGGTCGACCTTCGCGAGCTCCTTGTCCGCTCGCAAGTCGTAGCGCGGCGCCCAGCTCGCGTGGCTCACCAGATAGTCGACCTCGAGTGGCAGCGTCCCGTGTCGCAATGCGACGACATCGAAGACGATCTCGAACGTCCGCACCGACCCACCGGTCTGGAGCTGACCGAGCTCCGCGGCCGCGGCATCGCGGTCGGCCCGCGCGTCCTCTTCCGTCCATTGCGCGGCGCGCTCCGCCTTCTTCGCGGCGAGCAGCTGCTCACTCAAATAGGTGTAGTTGGTCGACCACGCGGTCTCGTTCGAGTGGCCACCGGCGACCTCGCGGGCATGCGCCCCCGCCTCCTGGTCGAGCAGCCCTTCGAGCCGCGCGCGCAGCGCCCGCTCGAGCGAGAGCTGGTCGTTCGCCACCTCCTGGTTGCGCACCAGCTCAGACCAGCGACGCTGGAGCGTGGCGAGCCGCTCCTGTGGCACGGTCGCGCGGCTCGTCTCGTGCACCTCGACCCCGTTGGCCTCGCCGCCTTCGAGCTTGAGGCGGACGCTGTCGGCGAGCAGCTCGCCGGAGAGCCCGCTCACCACGAAGCGGCCACCGCCGTCGGGCACCTCGCCGCGCCGCGTGACGAGCGCGCTCCCCTGATGGACGGAGACCTCGGTGATGGTGGTCGCGATCGGCGGTGCGTCGCCGCCACGCGGCTGCGGCGGCCCCGCGACCGCGCCAAGCGCCGGAGCGAACCATCCTTGCAGCACGAAGACGAAGTTGAAACAGGAGTCCATCTTGCGGTTCTCCGCGGTGGGAAGGCGCGCGATCATCGCTCAAACGACGCCGACCGCGCAGCGTTCGACCGCAATCCGGCATTGCGGTTCCAGACTGCCCCGCGCTCGCGCGTCACCGGCGACGGATCAACGGTTCAACGGGTACTCGTTGATCCAGTGGAAGCCGCGGCTCGTCAGGAGGTAGTCGGCGTCGGTGGCCCGCGTCAGCTCGAGGTGGAGCTGGTGATCGTCGAACGCTCCTTCCAGCGTGAGCTGATCGGGCCCGGGCAGCTCGAGCTTGAGGTTGCGGCGTCGCGACGGATCGTTCTCCGATACCAGTGTGAGCTCGGAGCGCGCCCCCCGTGGCTGGACCTGGGTGAAGAAGGTCTGCCGCGTTCCGTCGGAACGTTCGATCCCGAATCGGTAGAGCCCGAAGCGGATCAGTGTCCAACGCGTGGCACCGGAGTCTTCGGTGACGAGCTCGCCGTCGACCTCGAACACCTCCACGGCCCATGAGCCGTAGTACGGCGGCTTCTGCGCTGCGTCGCCGTACTGGGTTTGCGCATCCCAGCTCCCCTTCAAGGGACTCCAGGTGGCCCAGCCGAACAGGCCGGCCCGCAGCAGCAGGGCTCCGCGATGGAGCCAGCGCTGCTCGAAGAGCCGCTCCAGCGGCGGCGTCGCGGTCGGCCGGTGAAGGACGAGGAAATCGAGGAGTCGGCGCGCGTCCGGCAGCACGAGCAGGAGCGCCATCAACAGCAGGTGGGCCGAGTAGAGCTTGACCGGCACGTCATAGAAGA
>CAYRQC010000321.1:0-3587 GCA_964426265.1 uncultured Phycisphaerales bacterium
TGTGGCGCGGCCCCTTCGGGTCGCCGGCGAGCACCTGATGGCAGTAGTAATGGACCGAGTAGTCCTCGGTCACGCCGATCAGCGCCGAGCCGAACGCCAGCGTGAGGCCGTGCACTCGCCCCCACACCAGCATGCACGCCGTCGTCCCCGCGAGGAATCCCATCGCGACGACCGGCGCGGTGAGCCCGATCAAACGGATCGAACGAAAGAGCACGACGAAGACCAGGATGATCCCGGCCACCGACCAGATGGTGACGCGCGTCGTGTCGGACTTGATCGCGTCCTCGGCCTGGACCGAGAAGCGGTTGACGCCGCTCTGCGAAAGGCGGAGCCGCCCGCCGAACCGTCCGTTCACGTGCTCGAACGCCGCCTCGACGCCCGCGATGATCGGGCGCTGCGCGCTGGAGTCGAAGGCGATCGCACGCGTGCCGGCGAAGAGGACGGCGGCACGACCGTCCTCGGTCACGAAGCGGTGATCGACCAGCCGCAGCCCGTCGGCGCGCGCGTCGGCCATGCGCTCGAAGAGCTGCGGCAGGATCAGCAATGGATCCGCGGGCGCCACTCTCGAGAGCAGCGTCGACATCGGTGACGCGAGGCGCCGCTTGAGGTCCGCGACGGCCGCGTGCAGCCGATCGGGCGCGAGTGCCGCGGCGGCTGCCGTTGGATCGGCGGCGAGGAAGGCGAAGCGGCGCGGCTCGTAGAGCTTCCACATCGCCTCCTCGACGCCGGGCGGCGGCCCCGCCTCGAGAAACGCGAGCGCCGGGCCGACGCGCGGCTCGGCCCGCAGCTCCGCCTCGAACTCGACACTCGCGCGTACTGCCTCCGCAGTGTCGTTCGCGTCGACCAGCATCACGATGGTGCGCGAGATCTCACTGGTCGCGAGCTGGCGAGCGAGGGCCGTGTCGGCGTCGAGCTCACCACCGGGAAGGAAATGGGTGATGTCGGTGGTCACCTCGAGACGCGCGAGAACGAACGCTCCCATCCCGAGCAGGAGCACCACCCCGAGGAGCAGCGGACGCGCTTCCGCGCGATTCAACGGCGCGTGATCCCGAAGAGCGTCGCTTTCTCCTCGTCGGAGAAGTGCCGCAGGGTGTCGGCCTCCAAGATGCGAGTGATCGTGCGGTCGCCGTTGGTCTCCTTCACCTCGAACGTGCGCACCATGCAGCCGCTGCCGTTCAGGCGCAGCTCCTTCATCAGCTTGGTCAGCGGCGCGCGCTGGGGGGTGAGCGTGAACATCCAGCTCTCGACATCATCGACCCCGATGCCGCTACCGGCGCTGCGTTCGAACGCGAGGCCGTACGACTCCTTCAGCGCAGCCTCGTCGCCCGAGAAGACCTGGACCAGTGACTGGACGAAGATGCGGATGTCCTCGGTCGTGCGCAGGTCGATCTTCTGCTCGCCCTCCTTGCCGGAGACAAGGAGCTCGTCGGGCGTGATCAGGAGCTTCGTCACCTCCGGCTTCTCGACCAGCCGCGCGAGGTAGCCGGGCCGCAGGAAGTAGAGGCGGCCGGAGCTCACGAGCGGCGCGGCGAGCAGGGCGATCCGCTTCTCCTCCTCGAAACGCGCCTCGAGCCCCTCCATCTTCGCGAAGAGGGCGAGGAGCGACTTCGCGTCGGTCGGCGTCGCTGACTGCACCGGCGTCGGCGTGGGTGTCGGCGGTGCGACTTGGAACGCGGCGAGCGCGAGCGCCAGGCTGAGCCCGAGCGCGCTAGCGAGCCGGAAGGCGTTCAAGGAGCGCATCAGGAGTCCTCGGGATGAGGCGACCCGCGTCATCCGTCGTCGCGAGCACCGTGAAGCCTCGCGCACACCATCGGGAGGTCGCGGGATTGTACACGTCGAATGCGACGCGGATCAGCGGCGCCACCGCCACGAACCACGCGGTGACACGCGCGGTCTCGCCGTACGCGAGCGGCACCATGTAGCGGCAGCTCGCCTCGGTCACGTACATCCGGTAGCCGAGCGCGCGGATCTGCGGGACGTCGAGTTCGATGCTCGCCATCAGGGCCGCGCGCGCCGATTCGAAGAGCTCGAAGTAGCGACCGTGCCACGCGACCCCGAGCGGGTCGCACTGGTGGAACCCGATCTTGAGGTCGACCGAGACGGCGTGGTCGGGGCGCTTGGGCCGGCTCATCCGCCCTTCCAGAAGTCGAAGAAGTTGAACCAGTTGTCGGGCGCCTCGCGGCACCGCTGCTCGAGCCGCGCAGCGTAGCGCGTCACCTCGCGGGTGAGTGCCGCCGGGCGATCGCCGCGCGGCAGGTCGAGTCGATCGGCGAAGTGCTCGCAGTGGAGGTGGTACTCGTTGGGCTCGCGATAGAGGCCGAAGACCAGGTAGATCGGGCAGCGCAGCAGCGCCGCCAGCAAGAACGGTCCCGCCGCGAAGCGCGCCTCGGAGCCGAAGAAGGGCACGCTCACGGCGCGATCGCCGAGGCCGACGCGATCGCCGAGGAGCGCGACGAACTCGCCGCGCGCGATCGCCGCCTGCACCTGCATCGTCAACGCGACCGGATCGCGGCCGACATGGATCACCCGCGCCGAGAGATCGGGAGCGAGCCGCTCGAGCAGCGAGTTGATCATCCGCGCGTTCTCGAAGTAGCCGACGATGCGGATCGGGACCGCCACCGCGGCGCCGGTGGCCCGCATCGCCTCGAAGCTGCCGAGGTGGGCACCGAGGAGCACGGCGCCACGTCCGGTCGCGCGCTGCTGGTGGAGCAGCTCGCTGCCGGTGCGCGTCAGCACGAGCCCTTGCGTGCGCCCCGACAGGAGGAAAACGCGATCGAGCGTCACCTGCACGAAGTTCCGGAAGTGGCGGTAGGTCTCGCGGAAGCTCGGTGGACGTCCGAGCACGCGGGCGAGCCACTCACGCGAGGCGCGTGTCGAGCTGCGATCGAAGCAGCGGTACCAGAGCGCGAGGCCGCAGACGAGCGGCCGCATCACGCGGCGGCCGAGGAGCGTCGCCAGGTAGAAGGTGCACCGGATCAGCACGAGTGCGCCGCGCTCGCGCTGGTTCAGCCACGTTGCCGGCTCTTGCTCACTCATGCGCGGCGACCGACGACGAGGTCGCGGCGCTTTGCACCCACCTTGGTGAGGTCGGCGCGGAAGCTGCTCACCGGTGGGAACGGCGCCGGAACAACAACGTCGGCAGGCGCGCCAGCATGCCCATGGCCAACCGCATGTGCAGGCAACTGATCCGGAGGTTGTCCCGCAGGTAGTGAAAATGGGACATGCCACCTTCGGCGTAGGTCACCTTCGTCTCGATGTTCTCCATCGGCACGCCCGCCCACGACAAGCGAACGGCAATCTCCGTGTCGAAGACCATGCCCGAGCCGATGCGGACGGTTCGATACAGCTCCATGACGGCCGCCAGCGGGTAGCAGCGAAACCCATACAGGGCGTCCTGGATGTCCAGCGAGAGGGTTTCGATACACACCCAAAAGTGCGTGACGAGCCGGCCATACATTCGCGCTTTCGGCGCGGCCGCGTCGAACACCGGCTTGCCAAGAATCAGTCGGCCCGGCAATTGCCGGGCGCGTTCCAGGCACTTCGGCTCGTCGCGCGTGTCGTGCTGACCATCCGCGTCAACTTGGATG
>CAYRQC010000322.1:0-21089 GCA_964426265.1 uncultured Phycisphaerales bacterium
CGTGAGCGGCGATTCGCAAACCAGCAGATCGCGGTTACACGTCCGTGACCCGCGCCGCGCACATGCTGGCTACGTTGTTCCAGCACGGCGCCGGCGTGACGATCACTCGGTGCAGCTTCGTGTGCCGGGGAACCGTGGCGCGTGTTCGGAGTGGTCCGTCATGTCGAAGTGGCTCGCGTGGACACTGGTCGTCGCCGTCGCGGGGAGCGGCGCGCTCGCAGGCTGCCATTCAGCAGCCACGCCGACCGCCGTCGAGCCCACATCCACGACCGCGCCCCCTCTTGCACCTCCTCCAGTCGCGCTCGCGACATCCTGGAACGATGGCGTTGTCGGGCGGCTCGCACCTCATCTCGTGGTTCTTGGCGGCAACACGGCGGTTGACGTTTCACTCTCCTCTGATCCACCGGCGGCCGCGCCGCCGCCGCCGACCTGTGACATCGATCTCGCGCTCTTCCGTGGCAAGGTGATCTGGATCACTTTCTACAGCGCCGACTGCTGAAGCTGGGCCGGAGCGAGCCGGGAGCTCGCCAAGATCGCGGAGGCACGACGCAGCGACCATCTGGTCCACATCCTGATCACCCGCGGCGGAACGATCCCGTGGAGTCCCCTCTCCGCCGCGGAGCTGCGCGCGCAGCCCGTGGTCACTTTCAGCGACGTCGCCGGCCGGAGCGAGTCGGCACTCCATCCAGAGCGCGCGTATGGCTTCCGTTCCGGCTCGCCGGACGACCTGGTGATCGATCGCAAGGGGATCGTGCGCGCGAATGACGTCCCGCGCCTTGCGCTGCCGGCGCTGCTCGATCAGTTGCTTGCGGAGCGATGAGGAGGGCCACCGCCCGCGGTCGGCGGTGGGTCGTCTCCTCACTGCTTTTCACCGCTCCTGCGCCCCGCAGTCATCCCACGCCGCGCGGTCACCGTTCCCGTCCTGGCGACGCGGGTCGCCATCGAAGTCATAGGCACTCGTGCCCAGGCTCGACGACTGGACGACGTCGATGAGCGGGGAGCTCGGCAACAGGTCGAAGACGAACGAGGCGGGGTCGAAACGCGGGTCGACCTGGAAGTTGATGTTCGGCGGATGGGGGTCGTCACCGGTCTCGTAGTCGCACTCTTGCAGGATCATCGGCCGGGCGGCGCCGCGGTCGTCGATGTTGCGGGCGAGACCGGGGCCACCATTGCCCCAGACGATGGTGCCGATCAACGCGGGAGCGGTGGCGAAGGTGCCGCTGTGGGAGATCCCACTGGCGTTGGCGAGCGCCTGGTTTTGGGTGACGGTGCATCGAAAGAGGTTGAACTTGCCGTTGAAGCTGCAGATTCCGCCACCGCCGTCGGTGGTCAGCGGCGGCGAGAAGAGGGCGTTGTTCCCGGCGATCAGCGAGTCGGAGGCGGTGAAGTCGGCCTCGTTCACGTAGATCCCGCCACCCGTGCGCGCCGAGTTGCCGCGGAAGCTGCAGTAGTCGATCGTCGAGATGCTCCCGAGCAAGGTCGCGAGGGCGCCGCCTTTCTTGCTCCGGTTGTAGTGGAACTCACACTGGTGCAGATCGACCACGGAGTCGACCAGCCAGACACCACCGCCTTCGCTGGTGCTGGTGCGGTCGGCGGCGTTGTAGGTGAACGCGCAGAGCTCGAAGCGCGATTGCTGATGGCATTGGTAGACCGCGGCACCGCCGCCCGACCCCTTCGCGACGTTGCCGTTGATCGACGCCATCACGTTGAAGAGGCTCTCCTGGAGCCACAGGCCGCCGCCGCCGCTGGCGGCGTTGACCGTGATGACCGCATCGAAGGCGGTCACATTGCTGCGGACGGCATAGATCCCCCCGCCGCCCGCGGTGTGGCTGGTCGTCCCGCAGTCCTGGATGGTGGTGCCGTCGACGCTCAGGATCGAATCGGTGACCGCGATCCCGCCGCCGGAGTTGTAGGCGGCCGTCGTGTTGCACCGTTCGATCAAACAGTGGCTCACTTCTGCGGTCGCACCGCTCCCCACGAAGACCGCACCGCCCCAGGTCGCCTGGCATCCCGTGACGATGCAGTCGGAGATCGTGAGGTAGCCCACCGTCTGGTAGATCCCGCCGCCAAAGGACTGCCCTGATTTCTTGTTGTATTGCCCCGAGCCATCGACCAGCCGGAAGCCTTGGAGGAACGCCGACGGCTTGCCGCTGTCGAGCGTGACACACGCGCCGAGCTGGTCGCCATCGATGGTCGCGCGATGGAGGTACTCGGACCAGACCGAGATGCTCTTGCCGAGCAGGTTGACGCGTTCGTGATAGGTGCCCGGCTTGACCCAGACGTTGTCGCCGTCGACGCAGGCGTTGACCGCCGCCTGGATCGTTTTGTAGCTCGTGGGGACCCACCGATCGGTGGCGAGCGCGCCGGGCGCGGTGATGGCGACCAGCACGAGCCCGACCGGCAGGGGCGCGATCGTGGACGAGCGTTGCACCAACCTCCCATTGATCCGGGCGAGCGGCTGCCTCGAAGACTCCATGGCGTTCCTCCGTTGGTCCGGCGCGGTGCGCAGTCGGATCCCGCCGACGAGTGTCGAAGCGGGGCGCGATTTGCCGGACCGGAGGATCAGCAACATCGGAGCGCGGGCGTTGCGCGGGGCCAGTCCGGATCGGCGCGATCGACATGAGGGCCCGATCTAGCGCGCGCGCGGCTCCGGAAGATGCCGCGCGCGAACCAGGTCGAGTAGGCGCGGGATTTGGCAGAGCGCCGCCCAGATCGGATCTTCGGCGAGCAACTCTCCCAGTCCCGGCCACGCCTCGATCCCCAAGGCGGCTTGGTCAATCGCCTGCTTTGCGAGCTCGTCGGCCCGAGCGACGCGCTGGTCCTCGGCGAGCTCGGGAGCGCTGTCGGCGGCGACGGCGCAGCTCGCGAGAAGGAGCGCCGCCCGCAACGGCTCGGTCGAGGTGGCGGTCTCGTCGGTGCGGTCGAGGACGAAACGCTCGGCATCGGCGGCGGCGGTCTGCCAATCGCCCATGTGGAGGCGTTGTTTCGTCAACAGCCATTCCCACTGGCGGAGCGCACGGCGGACCGGCGCGCCGCCACCGGTCAGCGTCAAGCAGCGGTGGCCGAGCTCGACGGCGGCCACGAGATCAGCGAGACCGGCGGCGTCCTCGTGGCGATGGATCTCGATCTGCGCGAGAACGGAGAGCGCCATCGCGAGCTGCGCCCCGATCGGCCGCGGCTCGTTCAGCTCCTGAAAGGCAGCGCGGCCGCGCGCGACCGCGGTCCGCACCAGCGTGAGCCCCGCCTCTTCTTGGCCCGCCTCGAGCTCGATCACGCCCGCCTTGTACCCCACCTCGACCGGCAGGCGGCGGATCGCGACGCTCTCGGGGTAGCGCTCCGCGAGCTGCTCGGCGAGGAGCAATGCCTCCTGCACCTCGACGCGCGCGGCCCCCCGCGCCTTCCATGCGTGGAGCGAGGACTGGTAGAGCAGCAGCTCACACCGGTTCGTGAGCGCGCGCCGGTCGCGCGGATGGGTGACGAGCACCCTCGCGATCTCGGCGAGCGCCTCCTGCTGCAGCGCGTCGGCCTCGGCGACGGCCTCGACGCTCGACTGGCTCGCTCCATCCTCGAGCGCGTCCGACGCCGCGGACTCCTCGGGCTCCTCAGCGTCCGCGCTGGCGAGCAGATGGTCGGAGAGCAGGTAGGCGGCGACCGCGAACTCGCAGCGATCGCCATCGCTTGCATCGGGCGCGGTGAGCGCCTGGCGCAGCGCCGCGACCGCCGCGCGCGCCGCGACGAGTGCGCCTGCGACGTCGTTCTCGCGATGGCAAAGTACGCCGCGATCGCTCTCTGCCTTCGCGAGCAGCCGCAGGCGCGGCAGATCGAGCGTGCCCGCGGCTTGAAGCTCGGCGATCAGCGGATCGAGCACCGGTCGCCCCTCGGCCACGTTTCCGGCCGCGGTGAGCGAGCTGCCGAGAGCGCCGCGAACCTTCAGCAGATCGAGCGCGATCGATGCGTCGCCCGGCCGTTCGCTCGCGAGCGTCTCGAGCCGCCGCTGTGCATCGCGCAGCATCGTCGTCGCAGCCGCGGGAGCACCGATGCGCATCTGCACCGAGCTCAAGTCGAGGAGTGTTCGCGCGAGCGCGCACCGCAGCTCGAAGTCGCCCGCGTCCTCGGCGGGGAAGCTCTCGTAGAGGGCGAGCGCCCGCTCGAGCGTCGCCCGGCGGATCGGGTCGGACTCGGGCTCGTCGGCGAAGGCGTCGTCGGTGACGGGCACGAGCATCGCGCTCAGCACTTCGAGCGCGCGGCGGAAATGGCCCTCGGCGCGCTGCTGCTCCTCACGAATGCGGCCGTTCGCGGTGGCGAGCTCGGCGCGCGCGCGGCGCTGGACTTCGCCGTAGGTGAGCGGTCCGCCGAGCGCGATCAGCAGCGCGAGCGCAGCGGTCGTCGCCTGCGCCGGCTCGCGGCGTGCCCAGCGGGCGAGGCGGCCGAGCGTCCCGACGCGACGCGCCTCGATCGGCCGGCCAGTGAGCGCGTTGTCGAGATCGCGCGCGAGGTCGGCGGCGAGTGCGTAGCGGCGCGCGCGGTCGAGCTCGGTCGCCGCGAGCACCACCGTCTCGACGTCGCGTGGCACCGCCGGATTGCGCGCGCGCGGCGCGATCCGGTGGCCGGCGACGATCGCCGCGCGCAGCGCGTGCTCGGTCGTCTCGCGCCACGGCAGCTCGAGCATGAGCAGCTCGTGCAGCGTGATGCCGAGCGACCAGAGATCGCTCCGCTCGTCGACGTCGGCCCACTCGCCGCGCACCTGTTCGGGCGACATGTAGGGGAGCGAGCCGAGCGCCGAGCCGCTCTTCGTGAGCTCGCTCACGTCGCCGGTGCTCGCGAGGCCGAAGTCGACCAGCACGACACGGCCGCTGGGCGTGACGAGGATGTTGCTCGGCTTCACGTCGCGATGGAGGACGCCGCGGCCGTGCGCGTGGGCCAGCGCGTCGGCGACCTGGCGAGCGATGCGCAGACAGACGTCGCTCCAGGTGCCTTCGAAGAGCCAGCCGCCTTCGGCAGTCGCGGCGCCGCTTGCGCCACCCGCGCCATGCAAATCACCACGCGCAAGCCTCGCGACCGTCGTCGCGAAGTCGGCGCCGGTGAGCTCCGCCGGCACGCGCCCACGCAGCGCGCGCACTACTTGCGCCAGCGACGCGCCCTCGAGCAGCTCCATCGCGAACCACGGCACACCGTCGTTCTCGCCCACCGCGTAGATCGGGACGATGCCGGGATGTTGCAGCCGCGCGATCGCCTCGACCTCGCGGCGGAAGCGGGCGCGCGCGTTGCCGACGTGGAGCTGATCGGGCCGCACGAGCTTGAGCGCCACCTCGCGGCCGAGCGAGAGCTGGCGCGCTCGATAGACGACGCCCATGCCGCCGGCACCGAGTCGATCGAGCAGCTCGAAGTCGCCGAGCTGCTTGGGGATCGGCGGTTCGCTGGAGTCCACCGCGTCGGCCGGGTCACCCGCATTCGGCTCCGCGAGCCCGAAACCCTGGAGCAGTGCGACCCGGCGGCGCAGCGCCACCGCCTCGTCGGGATGCTCGCCACAGAACCGATCGATCGCGGCGTTGCCCTCCTGCTCCATCGCCGCGAGGCAGCGCTCGACCAGCTCGTTCAGCTTCGTGCTCGTGCTCATCGGGACGGCGGGTCGAGCGCCTCGGCGAGCGAGGCAAGCGCGCGATGGAGGAGCGCGCGCGTCGCGAGCTCGCTGCGGTCCATCTGCTCGGCCACCTCCTTGTGCGGGAGGCCGACGATCCGGGTGAGCGCGATGACCTCACGATAGTCCTCGGGGAGCGCGTCGAAGGCCGCCTCGAAGCGGGCGACCTCCTCGCGCGCGCCGGCATCGCGGGACGGCGTGAGGAAGGTGCGGTAGCAGTCGGCGACCGGGTCGATGCCGCTGTCGTGCTCCGGGATGCGCGCCTCGTGGCGGGCCGCACGTCGATCGCGCTGCCAGAACTTCGCCTTGTTGCGGATCAGCCGGATCGCCGTCGTGAAGAGCCAGCGACGGAAACCTTCGGGACCGCCGCTCTTGAAGCGTTCCTGGTGCTCCAGCACCTCGCGGCAGATCGACTGCACGACGTCGAGCGACTCCTCGCGCGCACGCAGCGCCGATCCCATCTGCAGCCGGACGAAGGCGCGCAGCTTCGGCAGGTTCGACTCGAGGAGCTGATCGAGTGCGCCCATGTCGCCGCGCGAGGCACTCAGCGCGAGCTCTTCGTCGGATCGGGCCATCCATGCCTCCGCCCCCGTCACCGTTCCCGATTCTCAGCGAGCGGCGCGATGCTACTCGCTGTGATCGAGTCCGACGGCGGGACGGAGACGAGGGGGGAGACGGAATCAGTTCCCGAGCTGCGCCGCGCTCTTCCAGATCAGGTCCTTCTTGCCGTGATTGCTGTTCACGACCGTCGCGCGGCCGAAGTCGAAGCAGAGGAAGCGTGCCGCCCAGTTGCCCGGCGTGCTCTCGTAGCCGAGCGAGCGCAGCAACGTGAAGCCGTGCAGGTCGGGGCCAAAGTCGAGATCGTAGAGCGAGAGCTCGAAGCAAGGCCAGGGTTCGTTCGTCTCCCACGGCGGCAGATTCTGGTCGCCTTCCCCGAGGAAGCCTGCGTCGCGCGCGAGCTGCGAGTCGCGTTCGAGGATGCGTCCGCCGAACGGGAAGAGCAGATCGATGCGCAGCGTGCAGGCGGTCATCGCGTGACCGGTCGTGATCTTCGCGTCGTGGTGCTCCGCGCCGCGCGCGAGGGTGAGCGTGAGTGGCTTGGCAGGTCCCGCCACGAACACCGCGTCGACGAGTTCCGCGTAGTCCTTCGTCGCGCGGCCATCGACCGCAGTGATCACGTCGCCCGGCCGCACGTCGCCCGCGAGCAGCTCACTTCCTTCCGGAAGCTGGGTGACGAGCACGCCATGTACTTCGGCGGGCAGCCCGCGCTCGTGGTGCGCCTTGTCGGTGAGCGTGCGACCCGTGAAGTCGATGCCTCCGCCGTACTCCGGCGCGAACGCGCAGCCGGCGCACGCGGCGCAGGCGACGCAAGCAGCGCACGCGGCCTCGAAGCCGACGAAGCGAGTGGCGAGGCCGGCGAGGCGAGTTGAAAGGCGGGCGCGAGTGGTGGTGTGGCGGGTGGGACTCATGGTGGCGTTCATCGTCGCATTCATGGTGGTGATCTCCGGTTAGATCGGCCGTCCCGGTCCCCGGTCAGGCTTCTTGCCGAGGGCATCGAGCGTCCGTCGTCCAGAGACAGCAACATACGGCGTCGCGCGTTGCGCGAGGCGTTCCGCCCCCACGAAGCGGACCTACCGCCGCTCGTACTTCCACTGACGGTGCTTGCCTTCGGCGAGCCACTCGAGCGCCGTGGCGATGCGGCGCGCGCGGGTGTCGCCGCCCTTGGCGTCGGCGATCCACTCGAAGTACTCGCGCTGCTGGCTCGGGGCAAAGGCGTCGAGATGGGCCTGCGACTTGGGGTGCTTCTTCAGGGCGGCGGCGAACTCGGGGTGGATCGGAATCGTCTTGCGTGGCCCGGTCTTGGTCTTCGGCGCCTTGATGCCCTGCAGGTTGAGCTCCATCGCGCGCTGGACGAGCGACGCGAACTCGCGCTTGGGCGGAAGGTCGGAGAGCGTGCGGAGGCAACCGAAGCTCCCCATCGCCTCCTTCCAGCGCTGGTTCTCCTTGATCAGGAGCTCGTGCTTCCAGAAGCCGAAGACGCAATGTTCCTTGAATGCCGCCATCCCGCCGAGGATCCCGTGGTACTCGAACGACGGCATCCGCCACTTCAGGGTCTCGGTGACGTCGGGACAGCTCGCATGCACCCGGCGGCGCAGCTCGATGAGCAGCGGGCGCGCGAACTCGGCGGCCTTCTCGATGTAGGCGTCGACTCGTGGATCCTTGGTGGCCATCGCTCGCTCTCCAGTAGCGCCGTCGCTTTCTCGATCACTCGATCACCAAGCGCGCCGAGCGTAGCGGGCCGGTGGCCACCGGCGCTACTTCGCGCGCGAGTAGGTCATCTCCACCACGCGCGTGTTGGTCTCGCCGATCGCCAGGTCGTGGATCTCGAAGGTGAAGTGGTCGGCGTCCGTCCGTCCAACGGTAGACGTACTTGACCGGCTTGTCGTTCTCACCGGTCACGTACTCGTCGCTCACTGGGTGATCCGGTCGCGCCCTCCGGCAACCGGGCAGAGTCCTTGCGCAACGCACCACGGCACCGCGAACGATGGCAGCAGCAGCAGCTTCGCGAGCAAGAGCAGGGAGACGACGGCGGCCGGGTCCAACGCTATTCCTGGAGCAGAACGATCGCCGGGCAGAACGATCGCCTACAAGAGGTTCCCCGAACGAAATCCGCCGAAGGCTGTCACCAGTGGCCGACCCATACGTCTCCTCCGGAACGCCGAGCCTGCTCGAGGCTCTCCGGAGAGACGCCATGCACGAAAGCGACCTGGAAAAAACCCTGGTCTGGCTGCGCGAGCAGCTCGACTCCGCCGAGATCCCGTTTGCGGTGATCGGCGCCTGGGCCATGCGGGTGAACGGCTTCGTTCGCCACACCGAAGACCTCGACATCATCACGACACGCGAAGGGCTCGACCGCATCCACGAACGGTTGGTCGGCCTGGGAATCGTTCCGCGCGCGCGCGGGCTGCGCAAGCGCCTGAAGAACACGCTCTATCGCGTCGACATCGACGTGATCCAGGCCGGTGAGAACGCCGGCTCCAGCGCGAGCCCGATCCCGTTTCCCGACCCGAGTGATGG
The DNA here is from genome assembly GCA_964426265.1 of uncultured Phycisphaerales bacterium. Taxonomy (GTDB): domain Bacteria; phylum Planctomycetota; class B15-G4; order B15-G4; family SIAN01; genus SIAN01. The sequence goes on from CAYRQC010000322.1 coordinate 8,717, forward strand.
CAGCGCGTGGCAAACCAAGGATGGAATCCGCTATGCGACGCTCGCCACTCTCCTCACGCTCAAAGTCGCTTCCGGCGAGTGGGGCCGGCGTCTCAAGGACTTCGCCGACGTCATTGCGCTGATCCGCGCCAACGGGCTCGATGAGAGCTACGCCGAGCAGCTCCCCGTGCCCGTGCGCAGCCGTTTCCGCGACCTCGTCGAACGGTGCAGGCAGGAGATCGACCTCACCGACGAGTGAGGCATTGGGTGACGAAACGTGTGACAAATCAAGTGAAGGGTGACGGACGATCTCGCCGACGTTCGATCACTTCCGGACGGCAGCGCCGTGTGCCAACCGCGTTCCCCTCGTCACGTTGTAGATGAAGTTCATCGTGCGCTCGCGCTTGGTGAGCTCGATGCCACCGGGGCCGACGATCGGGTCGGTCGAGCGCATGTCGCCGTGCGCGCCGGGCGGAATGATCTCGCTCAGGCCACCCTGCCACGAACCGGTGAAGACCTTGCGCGCGTTGCACTCGAGGAAGCACTCCCCTTCGGCGCACGGCGGCGTGCCGAGCGCCACCGTGCTCGCCAGGAACTCCTCCGCCGACACCGGCTGCGACCCTTCGAGGTAGTCGCGGGCACGATCGTCGAGCCACGAACGAGGATCCCATCCGAGCACCGTCGAACGCGGCCGGTAGAAGCCTTTGTTGCCGATGGCGCGTTGGACGTAGAGCGGCGAGAAGGGGAGCTTCAGCAGGTCGCCCGCAAGCCCGACCGGATCGGGCCAGTCTTTGCCCATCTCCACGACCGTCTCGCCGACGCCGTCGAACAGCGCTCCCGTGTCCGAGATCGCCGTCTGCAACCCGATCGCGATGCCGCGCACCGTCACCTGGAGGATGCGGTCGGCAACGTCGAGCGGGAAGGTGATCACCTTCTGCGGGAGAGTCCGCTCGGGCGGCACGGGACGCTCGTGATCGCGCGCGAGGAGCGTCTGCGCGCGCGCCGCCGCGTCGTGATCGAGCAGCGAGTCGCCGAGTCCGAAGACCCAGCCGTTCGCGCTGTCGTACTTGGAGTAGATCAGCACCTTCGAGCCGATCCGGCACTCGATCGCCTCGAATCGCAGCCCCACTCGCTCCTCGAGCCAGCGATCGCGCAGTGCGTCGCGATGGCGCTCCTTCACCGCGTCCGACAGCTCGAGCGGCAGCTCCCAGTAGAGCTCGCACGCCTCCATCGCCGGGCTGACCAGCACCAGCGAGTCGATCAGGTCGTTGGTGGCGGTGGGATCGTTGTTCGCCACCAGCTCGCGCGCCATCGTGCGCTGGAGCGCGTCGTTCACCGCGAGCGCGCCGAGCTTCGCGCCGAAGCTGTGGCCGACGACGTGGAGCGCCGGCGGAAGGTGCTTCGTGAACGCGTGGTCGCGCACATACATCAGCTCTTCGAGGAGCAGGGAGACCGGCACCTCGAAGCCGACGAACTCGCCGCTGGCGGCACGTTTCACTCCCTCGTCGATCGCGAGCTGGAAGTCGTCGTGTGCATTGCTGCGGAGATCGAACTGTTCCCAGCGCAGCGGTGGGCCCATCGCGAGCCGCACGGCGTCCTGCGACTCGCCCCACGCGCTCGGAATGCGGAAAGCGACATCGTCGATCGCCCGGCAGGAGTCGGTCGCGAAGCGCGGCGGCGTCCACGGCAGCAGCGAGCGCAAGATGTCGGAGAGCGGCCGCGTCACCGAGCTCCAGACCACGAAGATGAAGTACGGCTCGAAGTCGGGATCGAAGCGGTGGACTTTCGCGAGGTGGTATTCGATCGCCGAGCGGTAGCCCTCGTAGAAGCCGAATGACTCCTCGACGGTGTAGTCCCAGCCATGAATCAACACGAAGATGTCGGTGATCGGTCGGCCGGCATGCTCCTGGCGGGACTTGATCTCGCTCTCGAGCGCATCGAACGGGCTGTGGAGCAGGGCGTCGTTGTTGTCATAGACGGCATAGGCGTAGTTGCCGCCCACGATGGTGAGCGCCGGAACGTTCGCGCGCGGCGGTGTGGTGCACGCGGCGAGCGACGCAACTGCGAGCACGGCGGCCGCCGCGCGGCCGAGCCAGCGGCGGCGCTCCCGACCACGCTCAGTGGCTGCCATGCCCGCTCCCCAGCCCCGCTTCCTGGTCGACGACGAACGGGCAGTAGCGGAAGAGATCGCAGTCGACGCCGCGCAGGCGCGCGGTCGCCTCGGCGAGCAGGCGCGCCGGCATCAGCTCGACCAGGAACTGCCACGCGGAAGGCAGGGCGGGCAGCTCGAGCAACAGATCGGCGGCGCCTGGCGGAAGATCGCGACCGATCAGCGCCACCTTGACGCCGGCGCGGCGCAGATCGGTGACCAGCGTGAGGTCGAAAGCACGCAGCCGCGCGTCGCCCGCGAGCCAGAGCACCACGCGCGCCCCCGGCGCGATCACCTCGTTCGGCCCGTGACGGAACGCGCCCGTGGAGAGCGCAGTCGCCGGGTGCTTTGCCGCCTCCTCCCAGAGCTGACGCGCCTCACACGCTGCCGCGAGGCCGGCGCCGCGCGCGAGCAGGAGGGTCGTCGCGTCGCGCGTGCAGAAGCTCGACGCGGCGATCGCCGCCTGCCAAGCGGTCAAGCGGCGCTCCGCATCGGCGAGCGCACGCAGCAGCTCGCCGGCGATCTCGTCCCGCCAACTTTCCACGGCAAGCGCCGCCATCAGCGCACCCGCGAGCGCGACTCCGCTGTACATCGTCACCGAGACGTTGAAGTCGAACGGTGCCTGGAGCAGCACGACCGGATCGCACCCTTTCGCCAGCGGCGACTCGGGGTCATTGGTGACACCGATCACCACGCAACCAGCGGCGTGCGCCTTCGCCAGCAGCTCGACCACCTCGACGCTGCGGCCGCTGCGCGAAAGCAACAGCAACGTGCTGCCGCGCGGCAGGGTCGCGAAGTGCAACAGCTCTCCCGCGTCGCCATTGCGCGCCGGCCGGCCGGCCGTGTCGAAGAACGCTTGGATCGCGTGACCGCCGTGGAAGCTCGAACCCATCCCGGCGATCCACGGCATCGGCGCCGCACGCAGCAGTGCCGCACCGCGCTCCAGCAGTGCTCGCTGTGGCCCGAGCAGCCGTTTCAGCAACGCGGCCAGCTCGCGCGGCTCCGCGAGGATGTCCTGCAAGAATCGCGATCCCGGTGTCATTCGGAGCCTCGTTCACCGGAGTCTGCGTCGCCCGTATCCGCATCATCGGAATCGTGGTCGTCGTCCGACTCCGGCCGACCGAGCGCCGGATGGTCGCTCGAGAAGAACGGGAGCGCGGCGGAGCGGTCGAGCTGCTTCCAGCACGCGATCGGGCACTTCTCCATGCAGACCTCGGCAAGAAACCGCTGCACCGCCGGGGCCATCTGATCCGCGAGCGCCGTCGCGTCCTCCCGAGTCAACAACTTCGAGCCTCTCACAAGCGCCGCTCGCATCACGGACGGCAGCAGGTCGAACCCATCCGTGAAGCGACGGCCGGGCGCCACGAAGCTGCGGAAGTGCAGCACCGTCTCGTCCGCGACCTGCAACGCCACCGCACTCTGCTGCTCCGGTGGTGGCCGGTGCGCCGGCGGAATGAGGTGGAGGGTCTCCGCGAGCAAGCCGACCACCAACTCGGTGAGGTCGAGCCGCGCCAGGTCGCCACCGCGCGGCTCCTCGACGCTGGCGAAGTGGTTCCGCTTGAGATGGTGGCGTAACTCTGGGTCGCCCAGCACCGCGCTGACATCGACTGGCTCGAGCTGTTCGTCCACCAGGAAGAACGAACGCGAGACGAGACCCCAGAAGAGCTCGTTGGCGGGCGCGCCTGCACAGGGCGTGGTCTCGCCGTGCTCGGCGACCGCGTCACCGACCAAGGAGATCCCCGGCGGCCAGGCGAGCGCGTGGAGCAGGGCCGCCTCGCGCGGCTCGCGACGCAGCTCGTGATAGAGCGCCATGTGGCGCGCCATCGCCGCGATCCGGCGGCGCAGCGGTGGCTGATCGAGCTTCACGACCGCCGTCTCGGTCCAGTCGTTGGCTTCGTCATTGCGGTTGGCGGACTCACCGGCTCCGCCGGGCGGCAGCTTGACGCCGTGGTCGACCAGTTCGCCGACATCGAAAAACCACGACGTGTACTCGTCGCGCCGCAGCAGCTCTGCGACCGGCTCGGGCGGCATCGTAGTCACCAACGGTGCCGGCGCGGGAAGCGGCGGAACCGGTCGCGCGGAGTCGAAAAAGGAGAGCGCATGGGCGACCTCTTTCGACACCACCGCGCCGGCCGCGCGGCCGCGCTCCACGGCATCTGCCACCAGCCGCGCGGCCAGCCCAAGCGGCGCGCGCACGAAGTCGATGCCGTCCTTGCGCAGGCCGTCGAGCATGCGCTCGGCCGCCTTCTTCGACTGCTGCGCGAGCACAACCGCTTCCTGGACCCCGCCGTCGACCGACCAGATCACGTCGACGACGGTGTAGGTCGTGTCGGGATGGTGGAAGCCGGCGACGAGCGAAGCCGCGCCGGTGCCATCACAGCCGCCGATCCACGCGAAGCCTTCCGCCGTGCGTGGCACGGTCGCATGGGCGGCGAGGATGCGGTCGACCGCGGCGCGTACGGCGGGAGCGAGCTCGCGCTTCGCGAGCGGCTCGTGGAGCAAGCGCGCCGGCACGCCGGCCCTCTCGCGTGCCCGTTCGAGCCGTGGGAGCAGCTCGATCTGCAACGGCGGCGGCACGCGGACGATCTTGTCGGCCATGGCTTCAGCCAGCGACGGGATCTCCGGCAAGAGTCGAACGGCCGCGAGGATCTCCTCGACAAACTCACTGGCGAGGAAATCGCGCGCGGAAGTGGGCAGCGGGCGGTGCATCTCGTCGTGCAGATCGCCCGGCATCGGCGGCAACGGGATCAGAGGGTGGCCCGGTGCAATCCGTCCGAGCAGCGCGAGGGCTTCGACGCGCTCGTTCTCATCGACGGCCTCTTCGACTGCCTCCTCGATCGCCGTCACCAATCGGTTCGACGAGCAGCCCCGTGTCCGCGCCTGGACGTCGGCCAGGTTCAGTGGTGGATAGGCGAGGAGGTCGTCGACCACGTCGTATTCGTCGCGTTCGGGCCCGGACTCGGACGGTTCATGGGTCATGCGCAGCTCCGCGCTTCGCCGGCTCGGCGAGCGGCGCGGAAGAGTAGCGGCGCGCCGGCACCGGCCAGGTCGACGCGGGTCGCCTCGGGGTCACGGCGTCACGGGCGAGCAAGCAGATCGTCGATCCGGCGCGTGAGCTCGGCGAGGTTGAACGGCTTGCCGAGGAACGACTGCGACGGGAGCGACGGATCGGCACCGGCGATCTCCATGTCCGAGTAGCCCGACATGAAGAGCACCTTGAGGTCCGGACAGCGCGTGCGCAACCGGCGGTAGAGATCGGTGCCGCGCATCCCCGGAAGGACGACGTCGGTCAGCAACAGGTCGATCGCGCCGTCGTGCGCAGCCACGAGCCGCTCGCCCTGACTGGCACTGGCGGCCTCGAGCACGCGGAAGCCGAGTCGCGTCACCAGCTTCGCCACCAGCGTGCGGATCGCCTGCTCGTCCTCGACCAACAGGATGGTGCCTGAACGGCGCCCCGGCTCGCGCGGTGCGGTCACGGCCGCGTCGCGCGCGACCGGTTCGTGCGTGGCCGGCAGGTAGATGCGGAACGTCGTCCCGCGTCCCACCTCGGACGCGACCTCGATGTGCCCTCCATGTTGCTTCACGATCCCGAAGACCGTCGCCAGCCCGAGGCCACTGCCCTGGCCGACCGGCTTGGTGGTGAAGAAGGGTTCGAAGAGGTGCGCCAGCGTCTCGGGCGTCATGCCGCAGCCGTCGTCGCTCACCGTCAGCAGCGCACACTCGCCGACCGGCGGCCCGTCGAGAACCAAGCCCGGCACCGCGCCGGCCGTGACGTTCGCCGTCGCGATGGTCAGCGTCCCCCCCTTGGGCATGGCATCGCGCGCGTTCACCGCAAGATTGAGCAACACCTGCTGGAGCTGCCCGCCGTCGGCCATCACGTTCACCAGGTCGGGCGCGAGCTGGGTCTCGATCGCGATGTCCTCACCGATCAGGCGGCGGAGCATGCTCTCGATCGCCGCGACCTCGGCGTTGAGGCTCACCACCTTGGTCTCGAGCATCTGCTTGCGGCTGAACGCGAGGATCTGGCGCGTGAGGTGGCGGGCGCGCGCGGCCGCGGCCTGCACATGGCGCAGGTCGCCGCTCACCTCGCTCTCCGGCTCCAGCTTGGCCAGCGCCATCTCGGTGTAGCCGCCGATGATCGTCAGGAGATTGTTGAAGTCGTGCGCGATGCCGCCCGCCAGGCGACCGACCTCCTCCATCTTCTGCGACTGGCGAAGCTGCTGCTCGATCTCGCGGCGCTGCTGGCGGAGCTGCGCATCGGCGACGGCCCGGCGGACGGCCGGCCCGAGGCGCGTCAGGCGGTCCTTCAGCAGGTAGTCGGCGGCGCCGAGCTTCATGCACTCGACGGCCACCTCTTCGCTGATGCTCCCGGTGACGACGATGAACGGGATGTCGGCGCGCACCTCCTGCAGCAGTGCGAGCGCGCGTCGGGCGTTGAACTGTGGTAGCGAGTAGTCCGAGAGGATCACGTCCCACCGCTCGCCGACTTTGGCGCGGAACGCCGCCTCCGTCTCGACGACGGCGAGCTCGGCCGCGACCCCGTCGTCGCGGAGCGCATGCCGGATGAGCTCCACGTCGGCCGGGCGGTCCTCGACGATCAGCACCCTCAGCTCGGTTGCCATGGCACCACCCCTTTCGCTGGCCTTTCGCTGGTGTCTCGCGTTGGTGTCGCTCGCTGGTTTTCTTGCGGGTCCTTCTCGCAGGTACGTCTCGTTGACGCGGCGCTTCGTCTGGCTCGCTCCACGATTCCTGTTCTCAGCTCGGGACCTTGTTGAGCATCAGCCAATACAAACCGAGCTGCCCGACCGCTTCCGTGAACTGCTCGAAGTCGACCGGCTTGACGACGTAGCTGTTGACGCCGAGCCGGTAGCTCTCGACCAGGTCGCGCTCCTCTTGCGAGGAGGTCATCACCACGACCGGGATCCCCTTGGTGGCCGGGTCGAGCTTGATTCGCCGCAGCACTTCGAGCCCGTCGATCTTGGGGAGCTTGAGGTCGAGCAGGATCAGCCGTGGGCCGCCGCGCCATCGTGGCTTCGCGCCGTCCCCCGAGCCGAACAGGAAGTCGAGCGCCTCGGCACCGTCGCGCGCGATCTCGACGGCGTCGGCGAGCCGGTGCTTCCGTAGCGCGCGCAACGTGAGCTCGGCGTCGGCCGGGTTGTCCTCGATCAGCAAGACCTCGACCACGCCGCCGTCACGGACCGCCATCTCGACCTCCACCCAGCGTGAAGAAGAACGTGGCCCCGCGATCGGGCGCCGCTTCGGCCCAGACTCGACCTCCGTGCCGGTGCACGATGCGCTGCACGATGGCGAGCCCGACGCCCGTGCCCTCGTACTCGCTCGCCGGATGCAGGCGCTGGAACACGCCGAACAGCCGGTCCGCGTAGCGCATGTCAAAGCCGGCACCGTCGTCCGCCACGAAGTAGACCGGCTCGCCGGCCCGGTCGCCAGCCGTGCCGTCAGCCGTGTCGCCAGTGCGTGCACCGATCCGCACGTGTGCCGTCGCGCGGTTGCGGCTGTATTTGAAGGCGTTCGCGATGAGGTTCATGAAGACCTGCGCCAGCAGCGCCGGGTCGGCCTCGCAGGGCGGCAGCTCGCCGATCGCGACGTCCACGCGGCGGCCCGGCGGCTCGCCGGCGCGCACTTGCTCCACCAGAGCCGCCACCATCGGTCCGGGCAGCACGCGGCTCTTCACCAACGGCTGGCGCCCGAGCCGCGAGAACGCCAAGAGATCGTCGATGAGCCGCCCCATCTGCCGGGTGTTCTCGTCGATGATCCGGAGCAGGCGCGTCGCCTCCGGCGGGAGCAGCGCCGCGTGCTCCTCGACCACGATGCGCGAGAAGCCGACGATCGCACGCAACGGCGCCCGCAAGTCGTGGGAGACCGTGTAGGAGAAGGCCTCGAGCTCGTGGTTCGCGGTCTCGAGCTCGGTCGTCCGCTCCCGGACCCGTTGCTCCAGGCGGTTCTCGCTCGTCACGAGGGCCGCGTAGCGCGCGTCGAGCAGGCCGATCGTCTTCGCCAGCGAGGAACGCAAGCCCTCGAGCTCGCCGAGGAATCGGCGTCCACCCGTGCCGGCCGCACCGGCCTCGATGGTCGCAATGGTCGCGCCGGAGCTCGCGGCGAGCGCGTACTGCTCGACCACCCGAAGCGGTTCGAGGACGATCCACCACAGCAAGGCGAAGAGGCCGACGATCAGGAGCAAGTCGAGCAGCACGATCCGCAGCAGCAGCGCCTCGCGGGCGGCGCCAAGGCTCTCCTCCACGAAGCGCGGCGTCGCGAGGACCCGCACCGACCCGAGCGGAACGTCGGAAGCATCGGCGGCGGCGATCGCGCGTTCGGCGACGACGAGATCGGCGGGCGGCGGCGCGGCGGCGGGCGGGCGCCACTCGACCGGCTGCCACCGTGCGTCGCGCTCTCGCCCGTAGACCGTCACCCCCGAGGGCGAGGAGACGTCATCCTGGCGCACCACCACGCGGTCGACATCGGCGCTCGTCATCGCGCTGTCGAGCACCTTCTCGATCTGCGGCCGGTCGAAGTTCCAGAGCGGCAGCGCGAGACCCACGGAGAGCTGGTCGGCCATCCGGTCGGTGCGCGCGCGCAGGTCGCTCCACTCGCGATCGCGATCGGCCCGGTAGGCGACGGCTCCGAGCGCCGCCATCGCGAGCGTGACCGCGACGACGATCACGGCGATCACCACCGTGGCGACGGAGATGTTGCGCAGCTTCATTGCGCGGCCGTCGGATCGAACCAGAGGCGCCGGTCGTCGAACGGTGTCTCCTTGACCAGGAAGGGGTTGTCGATGCGGAACACCTTGCGATGGCGCAGATCGAGTCGGTCGATCTTCTCCTGCTGGTACTTGAAGAAGATCTGGTCGTAGGTCCCGTCCTCGATCATCGAGAACATGCCTTCGCGGGCGCGCGCGGCGAGCCGCTCGCCCTCGGGCGTCTTCGAGAACCAGAAGTACATCGGGAGCGGATAGCAGAGGAGGATCGAGGGCTCGATGAAGAGATCGGGGAGCTGCTCGACCCGCTGCGCCTGCTCGTCGAGCACCTCGACCGCGGCGCGCAGGAAGATGTCGAACCGCCGGTTGACGAGCATCGAGAACAGCCCGTCGTAGCTCGATCCGGTGACGACCTTGAAGCCGCTCTTCCGCAGGATCTCGACGTCGATCCAGCCGAGGCCGAGGCCGTAGCTCCAGCGCTTCAGGTCATCGAGCGTCTTGGCCGCCGCGAAGCGCTCCTGCTCGCCCTTGCGGATCAGGAAGACGCAGTAGCCGCCGAGGTTCTTGTCGACCGGGATGCGGATCGGGACGAGGTCGCGCTCGAACTCCTGGTTGGTGCCGAGATACATGACGGTGATGCGGCCGGTGGCGTTCTCGAGCTCGAACGCCTGCCGCTTCTCGGGCATCGGGACCGCCTCCTCGATCACGAACGGCCCCCACTTCGGCTCCGTGCGTTCGAGCGCCGTCCGCAGGATCTCCCAGTGGTACTGGTAGCGGACGTCGAGCTTCGACTCCGGCGAGTTGCAGACGTAGCGCATCGGCGCGGGCGTTTGCGATTGCGGATCCTGCGCGCGGTCGAGGGCTGGATGGAAGAGCAGCGCCGCGACGCCGACCGTGGCGCATGCGAATGGAAGCAACCGCATCGACGCACTCCTGAAGCGGAGAGTGCGGACAATACGGAAGCTTCAGCGGCTCCCGGCGCCGGCCGCCTTCCAACCCGTCCAGCCCGGCCCGCGCACGACCCGGCCCGCGCCCGCGCCCGTGGCCTCGCCGTCCTTCAGGACGTGGATGCCGTTCACGAAGACGTGGCGCATTCCGGTCGCGAGCTGGTGCGGGCGGTCGTAGGTGGCGGGCGCGTTGATCGTCGCCGGGTCGAAGATCGCGACGTCGGCGAAGTTGCCGGGAAGCAGGCGGCCGCGCTCGCGGATCTTCAGGTTGTCGCACGGGAGCGCCGTCAGACGGCGGATCGCGTCGGCGAGTGACACGACCTTCTCGTCGCGCACGTACTTGCCGAGCAGGCGCGCGAAGCTGCCGTAGGCGCGCGGATGGGGGTTCGACTTCAGGAACACGCCCTCCGGAGCCGGCGTGCCCTCGTCACTACAAAAGGCCATCCAAGGCAGCGGGATCTGGCGGCGGAGATTCTCTTCCGACATCAGGAAGTAGACGACCGAGACGCGCGTGCCGTCCTCGATCACGAGATCGAGGATCGTCTCTTCGGGTGATTTGCCGCGCAGGGCCGCGATCGCCGCGAGCGACTTGCCGGTCAGTGGCTTCAGCGCCTCGTTCTTGAAGCCGACACAGAGCACGTTCTCCGGACCGCCGGCGGCGAGATAGAGGCTCTCCCAAGTGTCGCTGCGCACCTTCATCTCGCGCAGCACGCGCTCGCGCGTGGCGGGGTCCTTCAGCCGTTCGATCCAGACCTTGACGCCTCCCTCCTGCACCCACGGTGGCATGGCGGCATCGAAGCCGGTCGCGCCCGCGGTGTAGGTGTAGAGATTGGCGGTCACGTCACGGCCGGCGGCGCGCGCCGCCTCGATCTTCTGCACCGCGGCGGCGACCTTGCCCCAGTTGGACTCGCCGGCCGCCTTGAAATGGTAGATCTCGACGCCGACTCCGGCCCGCTCGCCGATCGAGAGCAGCTCGTCGATCGCGGGCAGCCAACGATCACCTTCGCTACGCAGGTGGGAGATGTAGCGGCCCCCATAGGGCGCGGCCGCCTGGCAGAGCGCGACCAGCTCGTCGGTCTTGGCATAGGTGCCCGGCGCGTAGATCAGCGCCGAGCCGACGCCGAGCGCCCCCTCCTCCATCGCGGCGCGCACGAGCCCCTGCATGCGCGCCAACTCGTCCGGCGTCGGCGCCCGATCGGCATAGCCGAGCTGATGGACGCGCACGGTCTCCGCGCCGACGAACGACGCGACGTTGACCGCGATGCCTTTGTGCTCCAGCAGCTCCAAGTACTCGCCGAGCGTCGTCCACGTCACGTCGAACTTGAGGTCGCCCTGCTGCTCGACCTTCTCCGCTTTCATGGCATCGGTGAGCGGGCCCATCGACTGCCCCTCGCCCATCACCTCGAGCGTGACGCCTTGCTTCAGGTCCGAGAGCGCGCGGCCGTCGATCAGCAGCGACTCCGTCGCCCACGACAGCATGTTCACGAAGCCCGGTGCGACGGCGAGCCCACAAGCATCGATCGTGAGCTTGGCCGGTCCGACCTTGCCGATGCCGATCGCACTGATCCGATCGCCGGTGATCGCGAGGTCGGCGACGAAGGGTTCACCGCCGCTGCCGTCGTAGAGCATCCCACCGAGGATCGCGACGTCACACGGCGGCGGCGCGGCGCCGGCTCCCGTGGCGGCGGACCCAGGCACCGGCGCCGGGTTGGCTTGCGCCATCGTGACCATCGCGGCGAGCAGCAGGTCCATCACGCGCGTCTCCACGAACCAACGGTCGCGCGACGATCGCCCGCGGGCGTCGTCACCGCAAGCGTCGTGCAAGCAGCCGGTTCACCAGCCACGGCGCGACCGTATTGGCGAGGATCAGAGCATGTCCCGGCAGCCCGAGGACGAGCCGATCCTTGCGGTGGCGGATCGCTCGCGCGATGCGCCTGGCCGCCGCATCGGCCGCCATCACGAACGAGCTGCGGTAGCTGCGCGGGTGGGCGCCGATCACGACGCGATTCTCGGAAAAGCGCGTCGCCGTCATGCCCGGCTCGACCTGCAGCACGTGGACGCCGTAGTGAGCCACCTCGGCGCGCAAGGTCTCGCTGAAACCGGCCAGCGCGAACTTCGTCATGCAGTAGGCGCCCATCGTCGGCAGGCCACGGCGCCCCAGCACCGAGCCGACGTTCACCACGACGCCGCGCCGCGCGCGCAGGTGCGGCAGCGCGCAGCGCGTCGCCTCCACCGGTGCAATCACGTTCACGGCGAGCAGCCGCTCGAGCTCCACGCGCGGCAGCTCCTCCAACAACGCCGTCACGCCATAGGCCGCGTTGTTGACCAGCACGTCGATGGCGCCGAACGTCGCGACCGCCTCCGCGACCATCCGCTCGAGGTCGGCGCTCCTTGCGACATCGGTGACGACGACATGCGCCCGGCCGCCCGCCGCTTCGACTTCGCGCGCGGCCTCGCGCAGCCGCTCCTCCGAGCGCGCCGCCAGCACGACCGACGCCCCACTCCGCGCCACTTCGACCGCCAGCGCGCGCCCGATGCCGCTGCTCGCGCCGGTGATGACGATGCACTGGCCGGCGAACG
>CAYRQC010000323.1:0-2500 GCA_964426265.1 uncultured Phycisphaerales bacterium
GGTCGCCGTCCTTCGAGAGCTCGCACTTCTTGCCGTCCGGCCCTTCCACGAGGAGGGTCGTCGCGACGTCCTTCTTGAAGTTCGCGAAGAGCGTCTCACTCGCCTGGGCGGTCTCGTGGTCGTCGTAGCGCGACGAGCCGCCGATCAGCTTGATCGACGCCAATCCGCCGAGAAGAGCGACGACGATCAGGAGCTTGCTGTTGGTGTCGAGCTTGGCCATCGGTCTCGAATCCCTTGTTTACTGCCTTGCGATGCCGTCCAGCCTCGCGGATCCACGAACCCGGTGATCGACGAATCCGGTTGCAGCAGGTAAATCTGCCGGTCTGCTAGCTCTTCATGGCTGCCATGCGCCGGCGCGCCGCCGCGGGCCGGATCTTGCGCCGCCACGTGTAGGTGAAGAAACCAAACGCCCCCAGGAGCAGCGGCGTCGCGAACCAGCCGAAGATCCACGCCATCTTCTTGGCGACGTCGGAAGGATCCTCGAACGACGACTCCTCGAAGCGCTTCGCGCGCAGGCTGGAGAGGCTCTCCGTCGACATGTAGTCGAGCACGTTCAGGAGGAGGTAACCGTTCAGGTTGTGTCCGCCGATACATTGGTTGCTGACGAAGTCGCCGCTGCCGACCACACAAATCTTGGCCGGCGCCGAGCTGTTCTTCAGGTAGTCGACGGTCTTCTGGGTCTGGTTGGTGCCACCAGCAGCGGGCGCGGCAACCGGCGCGGATGCCGGTGCGCCGTCGGCGGCAGGCGGCGCCTGCTGGCGCACCAGTCCACCGCCCGGAACGTCCACGCCGCCGGCTTCACCGTCGACGTGCGGCCCACCATCCGGTGTCTTCTCCTTGGCGGGAGCCTCCGGCTCCGCGGGCTCCGTCGCACCGCGATCCGTGGGCGGTGCGACCGGAACGGCCGAGCCATCGTCGTCGGGCGGCATCAGGTCACCGCCGAACGGCGACCCTTCGTCACCACCACCATGCTCGGTCGCGGCCGGCTTGCCGTCGACGATCTCCTTCGGCAGCTCGCGTGCCGTGAAGTACGACGCGAAGTTCCCTTCGAGCATCCCGACCAGGAGGAACTGCTTGTCGAACGTCTTCGGATCGAAGACATCGGACCGCTGGTCGAACAGCTTCTCGAACGAGAGGTCAATGAAGCCGTCGAACTTCTTGGCGTGCACGCTGCTGTGTACCAGCTCCACCGCCTTCACGCCCGGCTTCGGGGTCAGCTCGACCGACGACGGCAGGATGAAGAAGAGGTCGCCGAGGCGCGCCGAGATCGGGTGCTCCTGGTTGATCGAGTCGCCGACCGTCAGCGGGCAACCTGGGTAGGGGTAGTAGCCATCCTCGGCAACCCGGATGGGCTGGCACTGCAGGTCGCCGATGACATCCTTGTTGATCGCGAAGCCGTAGTGGGCGAAGAAGTCGGCCGGCAGCTTCTCCGCACCGGAGCGCATCAACATCGAGCCGCCGTGCCCGCCTCCACCACCCATGCCGCCGAAGTTCATCGGCTCCGTGCCGTTCGCCAGGACGACCAAGCCGCCGCCACGCATCAAATACTGGTCGAGGTGGAAACGCTGCACATCCGACAGACCAGCGTCGGCATTGCAGAGGATCAACGCCTTCACATCGTCGGGAACCTTCGACTTCAGGTCGACCGTCGTCGTCTCGTACTCGCTCTTGATCCCCTCGTCCATCACGCGCAGGTCACCGCTCGGCGTGTGGCGATCGGAGCTCGGCGGGCGCTCCATGCCGGGGATCTGCATTCCGCCGTACGGATCACTCACCTGCCAGGCGACCTTGACCGCCCCCTTGCGGGTCATGCGGGCGATGCGCAGGACGAGGTCGTACTCGAGCGTCTGCGTGTTGGGGACGTACGGCAGCTTCTCGGTCTTGTCGCCGAACTCGACGACCATCCCGAGGTAGCGGATCATGATCTGCAGCTTGCTGGTGTCGGCTGAGTTGAGCTGCCGCGGAGGAACACCGGCCGCCTCTGCCGCCTTCTTGTCCTCTTCGCTCTTGTCGGGATCGATGATCTCGACCCGCAAGTGGCCATTGGCGAACGACTCGAACTCGTGGACGAGGTCTTCGATGTCACGCCGGGTGTTCGTGTAGTCGAGGGGGAGATCCGACGAGAGGTAGGCCGTCAGCCGCAGGTCATCATCGAGCTGGCCCAGCACCCGCTTGGTGTCGGTGGAAAGCGTGAAGCGATCGTTGTCGGTCAAGTCGAAGCGGTAGAAGTGACTCGAGCAGACGTAGTTCGCAAGGATCGCGATCGCGCCGGCGAGCACCACGGTGAGCCTGCGGCCGCTCTGACGCCGGATCGCCCAGATGTTCAGGGTGATGAAGAATCCGATGAATGTGAGGTAGTAGAGGAGATCGCGCGTGTCGAGCACGCCGCGTGCGATCGAATCGAAGTGCGTCTTCAGCGAGACCTGGAACAGGAAGCCGCGGATTGCGTCGGGGAAGAGTGCGACGAATGGCTCGAGCCCGGCGAGCAGGAAGATGAAGG